>JBCCUO010000549.1:0-3717 GCA_039196805.1 Planctomycetota bacterium
ATCATTTCCGAGTAGCTGCCGTAAGCTCGGGACTCGTCGACCGCGTAGCCGGGGGCAGACTGCTTGCTGCGTTCCGGGTTGCTAGAAAACGCTCCGGCAACCAAGACCGATCGATTGTCCAACCCGGCAGCGATCGAGTGAACGCGCCCGATAAACGATCCGATGCCTCCGCCGACCAGGCCCATGTTGAGTTTGCGGTTCAGGGGTGCATTGATGCTCATGGTGACGCGGGATCCGAATGAGTCGAAAAGGGGGTCAGGGACAGCTCGCAATCGTAAAGTTCCCACGCGCTGCGTACAATTATGGGTAGGCGGCGAAGGGCAGATCTGAAACACTTCGAGCGTCCCAACACGGCCTGCCGATTCCCCTCTTCTCGTTCGACGGAGCATCTCACCATGGCGATCGACCATCCCAGCCCAACTGAATCGTTGCCCACCGTGAATTCGTCGCCCACCTGCTGTGGCGGGCTCAAGCGTGGGTTGGCAGTTTTGGCGGGCGTAATCGTGGTCGGCAGCGTCGCCGTGGGCAGTTACTTTGCTGGAAGGCAGTCGAGTACACCGACCTTCGAGTTGCCTCCGATTCATGCAACCTCGGCGGTCAGCAGCGAGAAGTTCTCGATGGCGACCGGTGCGGTCAGCGATCGTGCCGAGGGACTTTTTCTTTTGGACCACAATTCGGGACTACTCCAGTGCACGGTCGTCTATCCCCGAGTGCAGCAGTTCCGAGGAAACTTCCAGGCCAACGTGTCGGCGGCGCTTGGCACGGCTGGCAAAGGTGGTCGCTACGTGATGACCACCGGCGTTGCGGACATTCCACGCGGGTCAGGCGCGCAGTTCGCTCCGACGCTGGTTTACGTCTTGGATACCGCGACGGGGAATTACGCCTGCTACGCGATTCCCTTTAGCCAGACGATGATGAACGCCAACAAGGCACAGCAGGGCGCTTTGCAACTGCTTGCCACCGGCACCGCCAATCCCATGGTTGATCGCGACGCCCTGCGTTAGAGCGATCAAGGGGAAGGCTTGTCGCCGACTTTCCACGCAATGCTGGTTCGTTTCATGCGTGCTGCCGTCACGTCGATCGTGTGGCACTGAGAGCAACTGACACGCAATGAATACCAACCTTTCGGGTCTGAATCCGCATCAGCAATCTGCGGTGGACACCCTTGCCGGTCCCATGCTGGTGCTGGCCGGCGCGGGAACCGGCAAGACGCGCGTGGTCACGTTCCGAATCGCCAACCTGATTCGTAATGGCACTTCGCCCGATCGAATCCTGGCCGTCACCTTCACCAACAAGGCGGCCAAGGAAATGCAGGAGCGTGTCGGCGAGTTGCTGGGGCACAAGCAACAGCGACGACGCAAGGGTCAGAAAGCGTCTCCTCGGCCGGTCATCAGCACCTTTCATTCGCAGTGTGTTCGCATCCTGCGTCAGCACGCTCCGGCGTTGGGCTATCCGGCCAAGTTCTCGATCTACGATCGCAGCGACCAAGAGTCCCTGGCCCGAGCGGTACTGCGTGAGCTTCGCTTGCCCGGCACGGCGCTCAAGCCGAGTGACCTGCTGATGATCATTGGCGGCTGGAAGAACCAATCGATTCACCCCGAGCAAGCCGCTTCGGTGGCCTCGACCGACAAGGAGCACTTCGCGGCGTCCGGCTACCGCCGCTACCAGGACGGCCTGAAGGCCCGCGGCGCGATGGACTTTGACGACTTGCTGCTGCAGACCGAAGTCCTCTTTGACCAGCATCCTTCGATCCGCGCCGAAGAAGCGGGCAAGTATGATCATGTCTTGATCGATGAGTACCAGGACACCAACGGCAGTCAATATCGCATCACTTCTCACTTGGCAGGGACGCACCGCAACCTTTGCGTGGTTGGCGACGACGATCAGTCGATTTATGGCTGGCGCGGTGCAGACGTCACGCACATCTTGAATTTCAGCAATGATTGGCCCGATGCCAAAGTGGTTTGGCTGGAAGACAACTACCGCAGCACCGGATCGATCCTGGAGATGGCGAACCGGCTGATTGGTTACAACACAACTCGGCACGACAAGGTTTTGCGTGCCAGTCGACCAACCGGGCCTCGGCCACGCATTGTCCAGCACAAGGACGAACTTTCCGAAGCCAACACGGTTGTCAGCGAGATTCAGCATCTGATCGACAACGAGCATGTTCAGCCTCGTGACATCGCGATCCTGTTTCGGACCAACGAGCAGCCTCGGTTGTTTGAAACGGAGCTCCGTGCCGCCAACGTTCCTTACGTGATGCTGGGAAGTCAATCGTTCTTTGATCGCCGAGAAGTCCGCGACGTGATGGCCTATTTGAAGTGGGTCGCTCAGCCGGATGACGAAGTGTCGTTGCTGCGGGTCATCAACACACCCGCACGCGGGCTCAGCAACAAGACGGTGAAAACTCTGATCGAACGCGCCGTTGGTCAGGGTGTTTCGGTGTGGCAGGTCATGCAGCAACCGGATACCGTCGATGCGTTGGCACCGGCCGCTCGTCGAGGTGTGGACGAACTGATCTCGATCCATCGCGATGTCCAGCTCCGCGCGCAAAGCGACACATTGGGTGACGCGCTGCAAACGTTGATGGACAGGACTCGATACAGCGACGAAATCACGCGTCTGTACGACGAGCCGGATGAACGCGACGCGCGGATGTCGTCACTGGGCGAAGTGGCCAACGCGATCGGCGCTTACCAGGATAAGAATCCCGAAGGAGACCTGTCCGGATTCTTGGACGACGTGGCCTTAGCGGGTCGCGAGATGGGAAACGAAAAAGACAAGCTGGCCCAACGCAACTCGGTCTGGTTGCTGACGATGCATGCGGCAAAGGGATTGGAGTTCCCGGTGGTCTACATGGTCGGCATGGAAGAAGGTTTGCTGCCGCACAGTCGAAGCGTCAAGTCGGGCCGCGACGAAGACATCGCCGAAGAACGCCGCCTCTGCTACGTCGGCATCACCAGAGCCCAAGAGAAGCTCACTCTGTCACTCGCATTGACTCGTCGCAAATGGGGCAAACAACGACCGACCACGCCCAGTCAGTTTCTGTACGAGATCACCGGCAAGGCCGACAATCCCAACAAGTACCGCAAAAAGAAATTGCGGCCGGGCCTGCGAACGTCCGGTCGTTGAGACACCCCAATCAGCCGCCACGCGCTAGCGTCCGGTTGCCCTCTGTCGATGCTATTTGGGTAAGCTTGGTCGTGGCGAACAGGCAGCCGTTCTGAGCGTCAGTAGCGACAACTCTGGGCGGCAGTTGATGCGCATCAGATGCACTCCGGCCAGGCCACGGGAAACATGTAGGGTCGTCGGAGCTTTGTAGAAGTCCCCGGATGCGAATCGGCTGCCGTGCCAACTTGGGCTCAACAGGGGTCCCGCCAGGGGCAATCGTCCTTGCCCGCCATGTGTGTGCCCGGCCAGCATCAACTGGATCCCATGCCGACGTCTACAAACAAGCTATAAATAAAGCCAACTTTGAAGAAATTAAGTGATTCTACCCATAACTTACGGCGTTCTTTGGGTGGTCGTCTGTAAACTATTCGACTGCCCACTTCCGTCAAGAATACTAAAAATGCGGCTATAAAAACATCTAATACAGCTCTTTGCCCTGCCGTAGTAGCAGCTACAGTACCCATAAAAAAGCCCACCAGAAAACTAATCATTAACAGCGATATTCTTCTCCAAGGATTGAGGAACCATAGAGATAAATTGCTG
>JBCCUO010000550.1:0-3716 GCA_039196805.1 Planctomycetota bacterium
GACCAGTCTGGTGGATTTTCGGTGGATGATGACGGAGCTGTTTTTCCTAAAACCCCGTAAATTGCAGTACACCCCAGAGGATTCGAACCTCTAACCTTCGGTTCCGTAGACCGATGCTCTATCCAGTTGAGCTAGGGGTGCTTGGTCAGATCGCGAGCGGATTCACGACGGAGCGGATCCGGCCCAGCAAAGGGAGAACTGTAGCGTCACGCAGGTTCGCTGTACAGGTCCGTTGGGCAGCAGTCTGCCGAATTTACGCAGCCGATTTTACCGCTTCGATGATCTCAAACGCCAGCACGGCGTCGAGGCAGCAGGCGATGCCCTCGAGCACTCGATCTCGTGCCGCGACCGGGCGGGATACCCAAGCTCGATTAAGAGCCAGTTCAATCCCCAGGTAATTCTCCTCTTGAAATTCCTGCCTCAGCGTCCTCATCATGCCTCCTGAAGTGCCCCGTCTGGGGTGGTTTCGCCGGACCCGGAAATCGAGCACTTCCTCGTACATCCAGTCGATCCAGTCCAGGCAGAAATCGACCTCGTCCTGGCGCGACGGATCGTACAGCAAGCCGGCGTCCGTCCGCACGTGACGGCCATTCTGAATCGCCGGAAACGAGCTGACCGAGACATGAATCACAAACCCAGACGCTTTCTGCAGTTGTCGGATTCGATCCGTCAGATTGCGTCGGTAGGGGTGATAGACCTGTTCGATCAGTCGTTGTCGATCTGCCGACGGCCAACCGCGAGTCTGGGGCGAAAAAAGTTGACGGTGGCGAATCGAGCGTGAAACGTCGATCAGTTCCGGAGAGTAGCGATTGATCACCAGCGGCGCGGAACTGAGCCGCGCTATCGACTCAGCCGCAAAGCGGGCCGACGAATCGCCAGCCAATCGCGGTGGAACCGGTTGGCTCCAGCCGTCGGGGATACCGTCCCCACCCGATTCGCAGCTTATCAGCACATTCACGGACAAGTGTCTCGATGAGTAGATCGTGAAAAGTCGGCCTTGAAAGACCTTGCCCGTTTTCTCGGGTCGTTGGATGGAGCATAGCGGTCGCCGATTTCCGGCGTAAACCGTGATTCGCCTGATTGCCACCGCATCAGACCGCCGGCATAAGACCGCCAGTGCGCATAACGGGTCAGTGATTGGTCGCGCAGCTTGGTTGAATCAGGCGGGGTGAAGGCGTTGCCCGAGTTCACCGGCTTTCCATCTTGTTTTGCAGGCAAGCAATTGGGTATCGCCACACTCAGCAATCCTCCGATCGACGGAAAACGCGGGCGGACCCGTCTCCGGCCATCAACGTTTCGTCGTTCGACACTACGTCCCCCGCCATCGCAAGGACGCACCGCTATGTCGGCGCTTCGATGCCACCGCTCGTTTCTACTGTTTTCGCTAGTCCTGTTCGGACCGAACAGCTTGCTCTGGGCCGAAGACGATTTGATCCCCGAGCCCTACAGCGTGTTTGTTGCCCAAGAAGCGGCGTACGCCCGATGCGGTCCGGCCGGCGACTACTACCGCACCGATCCACTGAAACACGGACAAGCACTGGAGGTGTACGTCGAGACCGACGATGGCTGGCTTGGCGTGCGTCCACCTAAGGACAGTTTTTGCTGGATCCCCGCCGAGTCGGTGGAACTGACCGGCAACGATCAAGGCGAGACGATCGAGGATCGTACCGTCGCTTGGATCGGCACCCACCTGGGACGGGCTCGCAAGTATCGTTGGCAAGTGCAACTGGCCAAGGGCGAGCCGGTCACGGTGATTGGTCGCAGCGAGCGCGAAGGACCAGACGGTCCTGTTCTGTGGTACCGCATTGTGCCGCCCAACGGCGAATTTCGATGGGTCCACCGAAGTCAGGTTGTGGAATCAAGCGAGCAGTTGGTCCAGGCACTGCGACAGGCCGACCAGTCAGGTCCATCAGCCAACCAAGTCCAGAGCTCCCGACAGGTTCGCCAAGCCGGAGGCACTGACGCGTCCGACTCTCTCGTCCGAGTCGCTGGGTCACGTGGTGACTCGCATGCCGAAAAGCTCCGTGAGGTTTCAGGCGATGAATCAAAGGCGCTTCGTCCTCTGAAGAAGGACGAAGACGTCGTGCTAGACCGTCCGATCGGCAGCGGACTGGCCGAGCAGGAGCGGCCGGACGAATGGCGTGATGAGGAGGCCTACTGGCAGGCCAAGAATCAGAGTAGTCGTCGGCAAGCGCGTGATGAACGCGCGGGCACATCGTCCGACGGTCCGATGGTCGTCCAGGCCAATGCGACGATGGGCGGTCAATCCGGGCGACGACTCCAAGAACTACAAGTCGCGGGCACCGCGAAGTCGCTGCAGCAGGTCCGTCCAGACGTGGTCCCGAACGCGGCATTTGTTAGCCAGCCGCGATTGTTGGACATTGGATCGGGCTTGGCCGAGAGTGCTCCGGTGCAGCGGATGGCAAGAGACTCCAGCTGGGTCAGCGGAGGCATGAGGCGAATCGATGGGTCACGCGACGCGAGCAGGCCGCACGGTGCTTTGCTCGCGTCTGGCGGTTCGATGGGGATCCATTCCACACCGGTCGCGGTGTCGCCGACTCAAATCGAAGCGATCAAGCGAGAGGCCGAACGCGCGGACGCGAACGAGCTGCAGTTGATCCTGTCGCGTTTGATGGCCAGCGGTGCCACGAGTCCGGAAGTGGCGCCCGTGTTGGTGGCGGCGAATCGAATCGCAACCCATGCAGCCGACGAGCTGTCACGAAGTCGCGCTCGCTTGATTGTGGAACGTGTCTCGCAATACACGCGTGTGGCCAACCGGCGGGACGGAAACGTTCTGTTGGCGTCCGGGACGACGACGAGTGGTGGTATCTCGCAAGCCAGCTATCAGCAAACGGCTGGAGGTCAGGGCGTTGGAGCCGCTTCGGGTGAAGATCATGATGCGGCATCGATGCCTGAAGGATTCATCCAACAAGGGCGATTGGTTCAGGTGTACTCGGTCCGCAAAAACAGTCCGCCATTTGCTTTGACCGACACGACGGGGCGGACAGTCGCCTACGTGACACCGTCGCCCGGCGTGAACTTGCGAGTCCACTTGAACAACCAAATTCGCGTTGCGGGCAAGCAGGGTTATCTGCACGACGTCGACCTGCCACACATTGTGGTCGAAAAGGCGGTCCGAGGTCGGCGATGACGGCGCCGCTCGGATCATCCCAACCAGAAGCGTCTGCGAAGGATCCACCACAAACACGTTGCCGACTGCAAGAGATCCCTCGCAAACGCGTTGTGTTGGGTTGGTCGAGGGTTGCATTTGGCCTGAGTGACAAGCGAGTGCCGGGGCGATATGATCGTCCACATGAGCACTCGCGATAGGGAAAGCCGCCTTCGACATCTTCGCAATCTGGTCGTGATGGCGATGGCAGACGGTCAGATCAGTGAACGAGAAGTGAACTTGATCGCGGATCGATGCGCGGCAATGGGACTCGATGGCGCGGACCTGCAAGCGGCCATCGCGGCGGGGTTGGAAGACGACGCCGCGTTGGAACTGCCGACTGTCCAGGAAGAGCGCGAAGCGTTGCTGGTCGACCTGGTTCAGATGATGGCCGCAGATGGCCGGTTGGACGAAAGCGAGAAACGGCTCTTTGCCTTGGCCGCCGTCAAGATGGACATCACGTCGGATGACCTGGATCGGCTGATCGACGAAACCTTGCGACAGTAGCGATCCGTTGGGCCGCATCTTGATCACCTCGGGACCGACC
>JBCCUO010000551.1:0-3704 GCA_039196805.1 Planctomycetota bacterium
CACGGGTTCTCACATCCACCTCGTGGGGTCCCAGATCGGGCTGGTAGACTTCGTTTGCGAACAGTCGCTCCACAAAGGTGAAGGGTTTCCCTGTGTTTTCATCCACGGCTTCGCGAACGACCTCGGTCGGGACCTGGACGGGCCGGGGAGTGAGATGCTCATGGATCTGCCGCATCTGCTTCCAATGCGTGAGTGCATCCGTGACTTCTCCGTCTTCCGCCGGGCGTCCCAGCGCCCACTCGATGGCCCGACCGATCACCTCGGCGTCGTCACCTCCCCGCTGGACCAATCGATGAGCAAAGGCCAGCGCGCGGTCACTGGACTCCTGGCTGTTCATCAGCGTGAACACCTGCGGCGTGATGTTCGACTGATCGCGCAGCTCACACGACTTCTCGCTGCCCGGTTGATTGAACGTTTCCATGAACGGCAGTCGATGGCCTCGGATCCTGTGTGCGTAGATACTGCGACGATTGCGATCCGATCTCAGCGGACTGGGCACGTAGCTGGGCGCGAACGTCCCCATGATCATCCGTGGCTGCAACGCGGCTTCCAGATTCATATCGGGGCGAATCGGAATGCCACCCGCCTCCAAGTTCAGTTCTCCGGAAACGGCCAGCATCACATCGCGAAGCTCCTCCGCCTCCAACCGCCTGGGACGGAAGACGGAATAAGAGGAACCCTCTGGATCTTTGTCGTCGACGTCTGGTCGGTTGGGATGCTGAGTCGACCTGCGGTAAGCGTCGGAATTCAGGATCACGCGGTGCAAGTGCTTGACCGACCAGTTGTTTTGAACCAATTCCGTTGCCAGCCAGTCCAGCAGGCGCGGATGAGTCGGTTTCTTGCCGGTGGCACCAAAGTTGTTCGGATTTCCGGCGATACCACGTCCAAAATGAAATGCCCAGATTCGATTGACCAGCACGCGCGAAGTGAGCGAGTTGTCCGGCGAATTGATCCAGTTGGCCAGCGCCGTCCGCCGACCTGAAACTTCGGCGGGCAGCTGGACATCCAACGCGCCGGGCACTGCTGAAAGAACACCAGGCGAAACGGACTGCCCATCCGCGAACGGATCACCGCCGGTCAGAATTTTGGTCTCCTCCAGAACTCCCTGGGCCATCGGGTCCTTGGGCATCTGCATCCGCGAAGTCTGCGTCTTTGCCTTGGGGGTCTTTCCGTTGTAGACACTGAAAGCGAAGGGCGCGTAGCGATCCATCTCCCATGTGAATCGGTTCTGCCATTTGCGGCCGATTCGTTCCTTGCCGAACTGTTCGGGCGTCTGCAGATCACTCGGCAAATCGCCCGCGGTCAGACCGGCTTTCTTGGCTTCGCGGAAAGACTTGTAGGGCAAGCCCTGTGACTTCAGCCAATCCAACTGCAGCCTGCTGATCTGCTGATTCAACTCCTGCAGCATGCTTTTGTTGGCCTGACGCCGTTTCTGGTGCAACCGCTTGTCTCGATCGATCGCATCCAGATTCTCTTCCGGCAACCAACACGTGGCAACGTCGCCAAACTGGGTGGTCGCAAACACTGCTTGGAAGCTGTAATAGTCTCGTGTCGGGATGGGGTCGAACTTGTGATCGTGACAGCGGCAGCACTGCAGCGCCTGACCGAGGAAGACTTGCCCCACCGAGTCGGTGATGTCGTCCAAGAACTGCTGACGCGTGACTTTGGCAACACTCATTCCGGTGTGTTCCCAAGGCCCCATTCGCAAAAATCCGGACGCGATGCGAAGCTCGGCTTGTTGTTCCTGGGTCAGTGGTTTTGCCGCATCCTCAGCGGCCTTGATCAGCTCGTCCCCGGCTAACTGCTCCAGCGTAAAGCGGTCAAACGGTTTGTCCTGATTGAACGCGCGAATGACATAGTCGCGGTATCGCCATACATTCGGCCGCTCCCAATCGTTGGCGAAGCCAGAACTGTCGGCATAGCGGACGACATCGAGCCAATGACGCGCCCACTGTTCGCCGTACTGCGGGCGATCAAGCAGCCGATCCACCAAGGCCGAGAACGCATCGGGATTGCTACGCGGGTCGACTAAGAAATCTTCGATTTCTTTGGGCGTGGGCGGCAAGCCGATCAGGTCCAGCGTGACGCGACGAATCAACGTTCGACGATCTGCCGCCGGAGCGGGCGTGATGCCTGATGCTTCCATCGCCGAGTTGATGAAGGCATCGACGGGACTCTGGTCGCCTCTTCCAGACAACTCCGGGAAGTCTCGAACGATCGGCCGGAATGCCCACAGGTCAGCGGGGTCGTACTTTCGATTGGTCCATGCATCCGCCAAGCCGCCGCTGGTTTGGACAGTGACGCCGTCGGCGTACTCTTCGTAGATCCACTGCGATCGGTCGTCGTCCGGCCAGGGTGCTCCCTCGTCAATCCATATTCGGACCGCCTGTACTTCGGCCAAAGAGAGCTTTTCCGATTCCTTCGGAGGCATCTCGTAACCGCTTTCTTCACGCGACACCATCGAGATGAGATAACTCGATTCGGAGTCGCCCGGTTCGATCACCGACTCGCCGTAGTCGCTTCCACCTTCCAACAGCGACTCTCTCGAACCGAGGTTAAATCCGCCCTTCAGTTCGCTACCTTCTTCGCCATGACAACCGAAGCACTTGTCCCGAAACAGCGTCCGGATCTGAAGCGCGAACACCTTCTCACCGACTGTGGGCTCGGAGGGAGGCGTGTCTGGTTTGCCTTCGGCGATGATCGCCGAGCCGACGTCGGTCGCCAAAACATGAGCAGACATCACCATCAGCAATGCCAACGGGGCAGCACAGCGAAAGAAGTGGTTGGAGCGTAAGCGTATCAGCCAAAGACGCATGATGGTTTCGCGAAAGCGATGAGGCGGGAGGGGGGACTTGGCTTACCAAGCGGATCACTAGCTTACCATCAGTCGGAATCGTCGTCCGAATCCGCAAGTGACGTTTCCAGTTCGGCGTCGAGTTCCGCGATCACCTTGGCGGCAGCCTCGCGGTCCGATTCGAAGACCTGAACAGTGACAACGCCAGGCGCCTCGGCGCGAAACCCGGCCGTGAAGCCTCCTGTTGCGATTGACTTGATTCCAGCTTCTTCCAAGACAGACACGACCAAAGACGCCTCAGCCTCCGTGTAGCGTCTCGTGATCACCACAAGTGACTCGTTCCTGAGGTCGACGGCGGGCTTGTGAGGTGCGTCCATTTCGAATCGCTCCAGCAAGAAAGTGGGCTAAGCTGTCACCCCATTCTAGCATGGGTCGATCGACGCCAACGGGAGCGCCAAAACTCTCCGAGAATCTGGGCCAGTTTCGCTGCGTGTTCGGGCGAACGCGATTCTCATTAGCCGAAGCCACAAAGGCTTTCGACGGGCATTCTCACGAGGCCGGCAGTGATGGGAGGTCGGGTGACGTATCGCCCGATGGTTGCCAAAGGTCTTCCGGTTCCTGCCCGCCCGCGTCTTTGCGAAGCAACAGATAGCTCGCGCCGATCAATCCCCAAAAGAGTGTTAGCACCATGATGTCCGGAGCCTTGCTAATGCCCTGGATCGCCAACGCAATCGCAGGTGCTTTGAGGGCGGGAGTTGGGTTGGCTTCCGTGATGGCAAACGACGTCGAGCCCGGTACGGTCGCAAAGTTCAGCAGGAATCGTTCACCGGTCGCCGCGATGGCTCCACCCAGCCAGCCGACCAGGATCAGCAACAGACCGGCCGCGAGCAGATAGCCCAGCAGCGAAACC
>JBCCUO010000552.1:0-3700 GCA_039196805.1 Planctomycetota bacterium
GGGCGACCGGATCGGCCGATCCAAGTCTCCCGATGTGGTCAATCCGAACAGTGCGGGTAACTCGCCCAGCCGGCCGACTGTCCCAGCAGAACTTTCGATGCGAATCCCGTCAGAACTGAACCGTGAAAGCTTGTACCGACGTCGTGCTGGTGGTTCCCCAAAGAAACGAGACGACTATCGTCGCCTGATGCGTCTGGCGATCGCATTGATCTTGGTAATCGTGGTCATGCAGCAAGCAGGGCAACCCAAGATGTACCGCCTCTTCTTTCCCGACGCGACGGTCCAGCTAGCGCCCAGCCACGCCAACACGGTCACCACCCTCCCAACGTCGGGTTCGGTCCATGCTCGGTCCACGCCAGCGGCAAACAGCACCACTGAGCTACCTTCCGAATCGATTCAGCAAGCGATTGGCGAGGCCGTCTCCGGCGATGTGTTCCAGTCGGTTGTCGACGGTGCCACCTGGCGGTCGTCCGATTTTCAGGCGTTCTATCTTTTGATTGCATTGGCCGATCAGGGGAAGTCAGTGGACGGGGAGCCTCACGCAATGGGCTCTCGCGTCAGCACCTTGTCACTGCTTCAGCAGCCGGCGGAGTATCAGCGCCGGCAGGTGTCCATCGGTGGAACGTTGGCCAGAGTGGAACCAAGGCAAGCAGGCGAGAATCCGTTCGGCGTTGAGTCCTATGTTCGTCTCTGGATTCGTCCCGATGACGGCAGCGAAAATCCGGTGCTTGCCATTGTCCCCTCGGTACCGGACGCACTCGCGAAGTTGACGGATCAAGATGTCGATCGGGCGGAACCGGAGTTGCGAGTGGCGGGCACGTTCCTGAAACGACTGGCATACCGCGCGCAGAGTGGTGTCGAACTAGCACCGGTGATCATCGGACGATTGGTCGAAGTCCCAGCGAGCTACGTTGCGGAGGCACAACGAAACGCAACCAAATCGCCAAGCAGTGCCACCGGTTCTTTGCCGCTGTGGATTCTGCTGGGGTGCAGCGGACTGGTCGGGCTTGCCCTAGCAGTCGTTGCCATGCGGCGAACCTCCATCGATGCCCAGCGAATCCGTCGTTTGCGATCGGCCCGATTGCCATCATCCGGTCCGCTGGATGCCCTCCAGGCGGCTGAGTCGAAAGCATCGTCCGGGGACGAGTCCGATGATGGCCCGGCGGACATCCTTTCAATCAGACAAACGCGCAAGTCGGGCCTGATCGTTTGGTTCTTGGCCTTGGGGTGGACGTTCGGTGGATCAGCCAGCGTGAACGCGGAATCGGCATTGGATCTGATCAGCGGCTTTGACTCGCAGCGGGTCGCGGCAATCCAACCGGTCGATGATCAAGCGTCCGTTGACGAAGTCGCTCGGCTGCTTTACCGACTGGAACGGCTTCGTGCACCCACGCTGGAATCGAGGCTTGTGCCGCAGTCGCAGGAACCCGGCAATGCACTCCGGTTCAAGGGCCGGATCCAATCGACGCGAATGTTGAGCGTGTCAGCCAATCAAAGCGAGTACCTGGAGATGTCTGCCGTCCTGGAGTTAACGATCGACCAGTCCGTGGGACGTGCAGATGACCAACCGTCCACAAGCAAACCTTTGCCACCCGAGATGACCGACGAGCCGGCACTCTCGTTGGTGTACACCATCCCGCAAGAATCACGGTGGCAAGTCGGGGACTTCGTCAGCGGTGTCGGCATTGATCTTTCGACCCCGGGCAGCCCGTCGCTGCTTGGTGGATCGGTTATCGCGTCAGCTCATATCGCCTGGACGCCTCAGGTGATGCCCAGCAAAGGCTGGGAGTTGCTGTCGAAGCAGGGTGTCGACCTCGGTGAGATCGACGGGCTGAGCGCACGCAACGGCAAGCCACTGTCCGCCAAAGACACGTCGCTGTTCTACTCGATGCTGCGAAGCGCTGACGCACTGAAAGCGGACGCAACGTCGCCACAAGCGGTTCGGCCGATCGAACTGCTGAAAGACCCGAAATCGCTTATCGGCCATTGGATCAGCGTTCCGGTTCAGATCGTTCGGATCACTCGTGTGTTGGTCCCGGCCAACGAGCGAGTCGCTCGGCAACAGTTGGATGCTGATCACTACTACCAATTGGATGCGATTGGCAGCCTGGACAAGACTGCGATCCGAATCGAGCCGCCTGATGGCGGATCACCGATCGTGATTCGCAACCGCTACCCAATCTCGATCGTCACCAAGACGTTGCCCGCGACACTCCGAGAGGCAATGCGCGACGACCAAGGGAATGTCACTGGCATCTCGACGCGGCGCAGTTCGGTGACGGCACGCGGATTCTTCTTTCGACTGTGGAGTTATGAATCGGAATTCATGAATCAACGGGGTGGCGGGGATCAGGTGGGGCCGTTGATCATCGCGGCGGACCTGAGCCCGGTGACGGGCAATGCCGCGGTTGAGTCGGGGCTCAAGTGGATCACGTGGACTGCGGCGGGTGCGGTGATCCTGGCCATCTTGGCCACGCTGATCTGGAGTGTGAGGAACAGCAAGCGGGACGCCAAGCTTCGTCGCGATCAACAAGCCCGCCAACAGATCGACCTGCCGCTTTAACTGACGCCCGACGTCACGCGTCCTCTTGACCAGCACCGCCGGATTGAGACGATAGCGACCCAACAGCTTTCATCCCTTCTTTGGAAACGATCATGCGTCGGGCAAAAATCTCAGTCATCGGAGCCGGAAACGTCGGAGCCACGTGTGCTCATTGGTGTGCAGCGGCGGAACTGGGCGACATCGTCTTGCTGGACATTCCGCAAACCGAGGACATGCCGGCGGGAAAGGCCCTCGACCTGATGCAGTCGTCACCCATCATGGGTTTTGACGCCAACATCGTCGGGACGACGGACTATGCCGACACGGAAGGCAGCGACGTGATCGTGGTGACCGCAGGGATCCCGCGTAAACCGGGCATGAGTCGCGACGATCTGTTGGCAACCAACGCTCGAATCGTCACCAGCGTTGGCGAGCAAATCAAGCAGTCCAGTCCTGACGCCGTGGTGATCGTGGTCAGCAATCCGCTGGACGCCATGGTTCAACAGATGTGGAAGGTGACGGGGTTTGACAAGTCACGTGTCTGCGGACAGGCAGGAGTGCTTGATACCGCGCGTTATCGCACGTTCTTGGCGATGGAGTTGGGGGTGAGTGTCGAAGACATCAGCGCGTTGTTGATGGGTGGTCATGGTGACACCATGGTGCCGATCCCAAGTTGCACGTCAGTCGGCGGAATCCCGGTCACTCAGTTGATTGATCCAGCACGATTGGAGGAGATCGTCGAGCGGACTCGAAAGGGTGGAGCCGAAATCGTTTCTTTGTTGAAGACAGGCAGTGCGTACTACGCACCCGCTGCGGCCTGTGCACAGATGGTTGAGGCCGTGACGAAAGACAAAAAACGCGTGATCCCTGTCGCGGCACTCTGTGAATCGGAGTACGGCGTCGGCGGGTACTACGTCGGCGTCCCGGTTGTCATGGGCAGCGGTGGCGTAGAAAAAGTGATCGAATTGAGCTTAACCGAAAGCGAGACTTCCGCGTTCCAGAACAGCGTTGACGCGGTCAAGCAACTGGTGGCCGCGATGAACGATTTGTTGGCCGGCTAGCTCCCCCGTTCTGGCAGCACTTTTTGTGGATGCGATCGCAAAGAATCGCTTCCTTCCGATTGAATGTTCAACGTTGACACACGGCATTGGAACGCCC
>JBCCUO010000553.1:0-3696 GCA_039196805.1 Planctomycetota bacterium
ATCCGGATCTGGCCGTCAACTTGGCCGATCCACCCACCGGGTCGCAGAACCCCGACGCCGGCGTCCGCTACGAAACGTTCTGGGTCCAGGGCCTGCACTTTGGTCTGAAGTACCGGTACTAGTCCAGTGTCGACCGCTCATTCCGTGAGCGCGAGCCGGCCTCCCACCGCGCAGCGAATCGGCCGGCTGCTGGCCAACCGCTTTCTAGCCTAGCCTTCGGAGACGGCGGGCTACATTGCCTCAGACGCCTCCATTCTTGCCATGCGAGACGCGCGACGTCGCTCCCCGGGGAGGATGAAGCCATCACCGCAATCTTAAGAACCGCAAGTGCCGCCGAGCGGATACACTTTGGGGATGAGTACCACTACGTCCCCCTCCACACTGTTGAGCCCTGACTTGCTGGGCCGCCTGGAACGCCTGGAATTGGTCTCGCGGAAGGTGTTTCGCGGCCGAATGAAGGGGGAACGCCGCAGCAAGCGGAAAGGGCAGAGCGTCGAGTTTGCCGACTTTCGTAGCTACGTGCCGGGCGACGACCTTCGTCTGATCGACTGGAACCTCTACGCTCGCTTGGATCAGCTGTTCTTGAAACTGTTCCAAGAAGAAGAGGACCTGCATTTCTATGCGTTGGTCGATGCCAGCGAGTCAATGAATTTCGGGACACCCACCAAACTGCACGTGGCCAAGCAGTTGGCTGCGGCCCTTGGCTATGTCGGTTTGTGCCGGGCCGACCGGGTGAGCGTATCGGCGCTTGGGCCCGATGGGCGTCGTGCTCCGGTGCTTCGCAGCCGCTCCAACCTTTGGAAGATGCTCTCGTATCTGGAATCGGTCGAAAGCGGACAAAACGTGTCGTTGCATGACGGTGTTCGCGACTTCGCACTGCGAAACTCCGGCGCTGGAGTCGTGGTCTTGATTTCCGACCTGATGGACAAGCAAGGGTACGAGTCGGCGCTGCGAATGTTGATCGGTCGGCAGATGGACGTGTTCGTTCTTCACACGATGTCACCCGAAGAGATTGAACCACCGATGCGAGGTGACCGTCGTTTGATCGACTGCGAAGATGGCGATCAAGCCGAGGTCACGATTAACTCGATGCTGCTGGAACGTTATGAGCAGACGGTGAAGTCGTTCGTTGGCGGTATCAAGTCATTCTGCAACCGACGATCCATCGTTTACATCCCCGTTAAGACCGACATGGCGATCGAAGACGTGGTTACCCGTTATCTACGCGAACGAGGCGTCGTCCGGTGAGCGATGACGTGATGCTCTGGCAGGCGATGCGTCGTGTTCGACGCGGATGTGGACAAAGTACAGCGAGGGGCGAGTGATGAACTGGATTCCAAGTCTGCCGGGCTGGTGGCCATGGGCCCTGCTGGGGGCTCTGCCGATTCTGGTCACCCTGCTGTACTTCTTGAAGCTGCGCCGCGAGCCGGTTGAGGTGCCGAGTACGTATCTGTGGTCGCGGACGATCGAAGACTTACACGTCAACAGCTTGATGCAGCGACTGCGTCAGAACTTGCTTCTGTTCTTGCAGCTGTTGGCGATCTTGCTGGCGGCGTTTGCCTTGATGCGACCAGGCGTCAGGTCGGAGAGTTCGCCACAGGACCGGTTTGTCTACCTTTTGGATACGTCGGCCAGCATGGCCGCCTCGGATGTGGAGTCGTTTCCCAGTCGGTTTGCCCAAGCGAAAGACCAGATCCGAACACGAATCGAGGCGCTGCAGGACAACCAGTCTGCGATGCTGGTCACGTTCAGCGATCGCGCCGAGGTCTTGCAGGCATTCACCAGCGATCGCAATCGACTTCGCCAAGCATTGGATGCGGCTGAACTGACCAACCGAACGACCGACATCTTGGGGGCGCTTCGCGCTGCCGACGGGTTGGCCAATCCCCGCCGAACCAGCGAAGCGGGGGCACCGGACGTTCAGGTTGCCGATGCACTGCCGGCAGAGCTGCATCTGTACAGCGACGGCGGATTTCAACCAGTCACCGAGTTCAACCTTGGCAATTTGATTCCGGTATACCACGCCATGGGGCGCTCGGACGCGGCGAACCTTGCAATCACCGCGTTCTCGGCGGAACGAAACATCGAACAGCCGACGCAGGTGCAAGCGTTTGCAACGGTTTCCAACACCGGACAGCAGCCGGTTTCGGCAACTCTAGCGTTGTCGGTGGACGGAGAATTCTTCGAGGGCTATTCGATCGATCTGGAACCGGGCGACCAGGAGGGCTTTTCGTTCGAGTTGGAGTCGGAGGAGTCGGTTGCCCTGGAGGTGGAATTGCAGCAGGCGTCCCGAAACCGGCCGCTTCAAGATGCGCTTGCCGTCGACAATGTCGCCTATGCCGGGCTGTCGCCCCTGCGAAGTGTCAGCGTGCTGGTGGTCACCCCCGGAAATCAGCCGCTGAAGTTGGGTCTGCAGACGGCCAAAGCCCAGCGGATCTGCGATACCCAGATCGAGGACACGTCTTACTTGCAAACCGATGAATTCAAGGCCAGGGCCGCAGCTGGGTCCGATGACTTGATCATCTTTGATCGCTGCCGACCAGAGGCGATGCCTCTGACCAATACATTTTCCATCGGTGAGTTGCCCCATGACGGTTGGAAGTGGGGTGGGCCTCCCGCGCCGGTCGTTCTGGTCGATTTGGATCGCACCCATCCGCTCATGCGATACGTCGAGTTGTTTTCGTTGTTGATCTTCGAGGGCCGACCCATCGAGGGGCCGGCGGGGACAATCGAATTGGTGGGAGGCGATCGAGGCAGTGTGTTGTGTTTGGCTGATCGCGACGGCTACCAAGACTTGGTGCTGGGATTTGAGATGGTGAGCGAGGGCGAGACGGGCGCGGCGCAGGCGAATACGAACTGGTTCACCGAGCGATCATGGCCGGTCTTTTTGCTCAACACGCTGCGGTATTTGGCCGGTGCTGCCGAGGCGAGTGGTGCGCCGTCGTATCAGCCCGGACAAACAGTTCGGATTCGACTGGAAAACCAGTTGGACCAGGTGACGATTCAAGAGACGGCGTCCAACCAGAGTTGGAAGGTACCTCTGGCAATGAATGATGTCGTCGAGTTTGTGGAGACCGACGACGTGGGACTGTACCAGGTGATGGGGAAGGACCGAACAGTGGACACGTTTGCGGTCAACCTGTTCGCTCCTTCAGAAAGCAACGTGACGACCGCACCCTCGATCGAGTTGGGCTATGAATCGGTGTCTGCCGACACGGCCGGAGTGGAAGAAAGGAGCGAGTACTGGCGACTGCTGTTGCTGGCCATGCTGGGGCTCTTAGGCGCCGAATGGTGGTACTACTCGCGCCGCGTGGCGTAGAGCTCGGTTTCGGTCAGACGCAAGGAAGCGCGCAACTCTCGACTGGCGTGACTCGCGTGGAGTCTAGGGTTAGCACAGCTGAACGTTAGCCAAGGTCGCGCGGAACTCGCGCAGAGTTTTGGCTTGGCAGGTTACCCGCCAAAAGCCTCCGCGGATTCCGCCACGCTCGACTTGCTATCAGCAATCATCCAACTGCTGAGATCCGGCCGCTGCAAAAGGTGCTCTAACCGGTTCCTTCCGGCTAATCGGTAGAGTCGACGCGACCGACTCTGTTTCGCGGGCCTGCGGGCGAAAAGTTTAGCTGAAAGAAAAGGTCGCTTGCATCGTGGTCGATATCTGCTGGTGAGCACCAGTTCCCTGGTGCGGCAACAGCCATC
>JBCCUO010000554.1:0-3694 GCA_039196805.1 Planctomycetota bacterium
CCAGTTGTCGCCCGCCGCGCCGGTATTGTTGGATTGAAACCAGCGAAAGGTGGTGGTGCTTGATTCAGCAGCGGATGGAAGGTTGATGCTGACGGGGATCCAGTTTGGAGTCGTCGTCGTGCTAAAGGTACTGAGTGAGAAGTAGTTCGAACCGTCTGTCGAGTAACTGAGTTCCATCACCTCGCTAAACGGATCGGGAGATGGACCATCATTGCTGTTTTCCCAAAACACGGACCCGTCCTCGGCCTCGTTTCCTCCGCGAAAATCGAATCGAATCGATCCACCGGAGGAGACGTCGACCGGGATCGTTGTGATCGTGCGTCTGGCACCTGCCCGGCTACCAAAGTGCAAGGCATTGCCGGACAAAAACCCGTCTGGCGCAGTGGTTGTTGGCCCCAGGACAAACGCGTTCTCAGGCCCAGTGAATTGGCCGTTAAGTCCTGCGGCGTCGAAGTCATTTTCAAGGATCACGCCACCCTGAAGCGAGTTGGCGACGGTAAGCCAAGCCAGAACGATAGGGAGCGAAGCAGAATGTAGCGTGGGCATGACGAGCAACGTGAAGAGTGGGCGAGGAGAAGGAGAGTTAGAGTATCCCAAGGGCGGCCCGAGAGACAACAAATAGGCCAAAAAGGCCGCAAAGCAATGGCACATTGTCGACAGAACACTCGGTTGTCCCGAGCCGCATCCGGCCGACAGCGAGTCAGCCGGCCGCTTTGCTGAAGGCCGAAACTCTCCGCAAGTCCCGCTGCGGTTTCGGCCCTGGAAACGGACCGATCAAAGCGAACCCGCGAGACTCCGGCTATGATGCGGGGTTCCATTACCACAGCGTCGTGCGGCGAGGTGGCAGTTGGTCCCCGCTTTTCGGCTTTTCTTGCGGAATGCATCTATGAATTCAACGGGCGCCTTGGCGTTACGAAGCCTCGTTTCACTGCTCATTCTGGCAGCAGGCGGAGCCGGATTTTGGTGGCTTGGCACACCGACCGTTCCCACTCGAATCCCCGAAAAGGCGCCCCCACCGGTCGTCAAGATGACCTCTGCGATGGCGCATACTTCCGGCATCGACTTTGATGTCGACGGATTGGTCGTCCCCTTTCGCGAGGTCCAGCTGGCCGCGCAAGTGGGCGGGCAAATCGTCTTCAAGTCCGACGCATGTCGCAGCGGTCAAGCGGTTCGCCAGGGAGAGGTGCTACTGCGTATCGACCCTCAGGATTACGAATTGGAGCTGCGTCGCCTCCGAGAGCAACTGTCGTCCGCCGACGCCATGATCGCCGAGTTGGAAGCGGAGGTGCAAACGACTGAGAATCAGATCGAGCTGACGCGACAGCAACTGGAGATCGATCAACGCCAGCTCAAACGCAACGAAGGGCTGGAGCGTCGTAGCGCCGCGTCAGCCAACGAAGTGGACACGGCTCGCCGCGCCGAGTTGACGACACGCAACGCGATGCAGTCCCAGATGGATCAAAAGAACTTGCTGGTGCAGCGTCGCCAGAGAATGCGTGCCGACAAGGCGCTGGTCCAGGCCGATTTGGACAAGGCCCAGTTGGCGCTCAGTCGCACCGAAATCCGTGCCCCGTTCAATGGAGTTGTCGTTTCCGAGAACGTCGAAAAGGACGGCTACGTCCAACCTGGTACGACGATGATTGTGCTTCAGGATAGCGCTCGGCTGGATGTCAGCTGCAAATTGCACATGCGACAGATGCACTGGCTGTGGCGTGGTCAGGAAGAGGCCGCGCACGAGTTTTCCAGCGGCTACGACTTCCCGGACACGCCCGCCACCGTCTTGTACGAACTGGATGGCAACCGCTTCGCCTGGCAGGGTGTCGTCGACCGCTATGAGGGCATCGGCATCGACGCGCAAACGCGGATGGTGCCCTGTCGGGTTCATGTCGACGATCCCACTTCCGTCGCCATGCTCCGCGATGACGCTTCGTCACAGGCCACCGAGCAACTCGTGGCTGCAAGGCAAATCGATGATGTGGAAGCTGACGTCGAACCAGGTGATCCAAGCACCGGTGAGTTGCTGGCACCGAGCATGGCAAATGACCGCCAGGGTCTTGCGGGGAACCTCAATCCACCGACGTTGATGAGCGGCATGTTCGTCAAGGTCCGCATCCACGCCGACCCACCCATTCCTCTCGTCAAGCTACCCCAATCGGCCATTCAGCCGGGCAATAAGGTTTGGGTCGTGCGAGACGGCCACCTGGAGCGCAAGGACGTGTTGATCGCCAGCTCAACTCGCGGGCACGTGGTTGCCTATCAGCGAACGGGCGGTCTCCAGGCCGGTGACCTGGTGGTGACTTCGCCGATGGCGACCCCTGTCGAAGGCATGAAAGTGATGTCGGAAGAGGAAGCGGCCAAGATGCCCAAACCAAAGAAGAAGCCTGGCGGACGTTGGGGACGCTAACGAGCGGCCTTGTCACCTGGAAACCATCTCGAGAGATCACTCTTCACCTGCAGCGATGAGTTCACCCGTACGATGATGAGATCGATTGTTCGCGGCTCGATCACCAACCACGCCGCGCTGAACCTCTGCATGGTTGCGGTGATGGTGGTCGGTTGGTTCTGCCTGTCGGAAATGCGGCGGGAAACCTTCCCCGAGTTTGAACTCGACCGGATCACCGTCACGGTCCCCTACCCAGGCGCCGCACCGGAGGAAACGGAGCAGGGAATCGGACAAAAGATCGAGGAGGCGGTCCGTTCGATCGAGGGCATCAAGAAGGTCACAACGGTCGCCCAAGAAGGATCGTGCACGGTTGTTCTCGAACTTCTGGCCGGGGCCCGCTCGTCCGACCGGGTGCTGGATGAAGTCCGCAGCGAAGTGGACCGCATCCCCAGCTTTCCACTCGAAGCCGAAGATCCTCAGGTCACGTTGGTGACCAACCGACGCGCGTCGATCCGAGTCGGTGTGATCGCTCCGGAGTCGATGTCGACGGGGGAAGACAATCGGCTCTCACCCGCGAATGAGTTGCAGCTGCGTACGGTTGCCGAACGAGTTCGCGAAGATCTGTTGGCGATTCCGCAAGTGGCTCAGGTCAGCTACCTGGCGGCCCGCAACTATCAGATCGATATCGAGATTCCTGAGGAGACGCTGCGGGCGCACGGCCTGACACTGCGTCAGGCCGCCGACATCATCCGCCGCGAAAACCGCGAACTGCCCGCCGGGGCGATTCGCAGCCAGTCGCAAGAGGTCTTGCTGCGGGGCAACAATCGTCGCCTGACGGGCGATGAGCTGGCAAAGCTGCCGCTGGTCACTGAGGCCAGTGGTGCCGTACTGACCGTGGGCGACCTGGGGCAAGTGCGGGACGAGTTCACCGACTCGACCGCGATCAACATCATCAATGGCAAACCGGCGCTTGCTATGTCGGTCCAGCGTAGCACCACGCAAGACCTGTTCGAGATGGTCGACGCCGTGAAGGGCTACGTCGACCAGGCGGATTTGCCTACCGGGTACAAGTTGATGACCTGGAGCGACGAGTCGGTTGAGGTCCGCGGACGTTTGGATCTGCTGGTCAACAACGGCGCCCAGGGGCTGCTGATCGTCTTCATTCTGCTGATGCTGTTCTTGGATCCCAAGTTGGCATTCTGGGTGGCGTTGGGCATTCCCTTCGCACTGCTGGCTTCAGGCGTCTTCCTGTATTACACCGGACAGACGCTCAACCAGATCTCGATGTTTGCGTTCGTCATGGCACTCGGG
>JBCCUO010000555.1:0-3689 GCA_039196805.1 Planctomycetota bacterium
GACACCGTCGATCGCCCAGGGGTTCGTGGGCGAAATCTTGAGAAGCGTTTCGGTGTCCAGGAACCATCGCTCAGCAGGACCGTCCACGGCTCCGATCCTACCGTCAGAAATCGGAACCGTTGCTGCCGACGTCTACATCCAGGCAGATGTCGCTAGGGGCACTGCCAGCTAGCGTCGGGCCGCGGCAGGTCGCGCGGCAGACTTGGGTTCAGTGATCGCCTGCAGGGGGACGTCGCGGGCCGCTTCCAGCAGATTTTCGATCTGGGCGCTGGATTTCAGGTCTTCGAAACGTTTTGCCATCGCCTTTGTGATCTTCTTTTCGGTCAACTCTTCGACCAGATCGGCTCTCACGTCTTGAAGGTTCGTCACCAGTGGCTCCGTGTAGCCCTGGCAGTACATGACGATGTACTGATCGCCGGACGCGACGATGCCACTGAGTTCACCCGGTTTGAGCGAGAACGCTTCTTTTTCGATCGCCGGCTGTCCGCCATGTTTTCGAATCGGCGGAACCTTGCCCATGTTGCTGGAAGAGACTGGTTCGACGCTGTATTGCTCGGCCAACTGCGAGAAGAATGCTTCGGTCGGGTTGGCTCGAGCCAACTCCCAGACCTTCTGGGCAGTCCGCTGATCGGATAGCACGCATGCCAACACTTGCACTCGAGGGCCGAACGAAGACTCAAACCCGTTTTGCAAGTCCAGTTCGCTAAGGGTCACCGTAGGCTCAACCAGCTTGCGAAGGGCAACGCTGGGCCAAACCGTGTCGGCGATGTACAGGTCCTGGCTCACTTCGCCTTCCTTCAAAATGGAATCGAGCCAAGCTTGCCGATCGGCCGAGCCGTCGGGTCGAACGAAACCGAAGCTGACGGCCGCGCGATCGACCTCCGCTTGCAGATCAGCGTCCGTCACGCGGACTTTGCTGCGAATCAACTCTTGTTCGATCAGTGTGCGATTGATCTCGCCATCCAACACGGTGGTGCCGTGTCGCTTGACGCATTCGGCCGACAGCATCGCGATGCTGATCTGCTGTCCGTTGATGATGGCCGCAACGCCTGGATATTGCTTCTCCAGCTCGGGATTACCCAAGACTTTGACGACCTTGGCTTCTTTTTTTAATCGAGCAAAGAGTTCGGCGGCGGCCCCTTTCATCTTGGAATCACGAATGCGATCGGTGATCTGTGCTCGTACCAGGGGCATCGCCTTGGGGCTGGGTGTCGAACCGGCGATTCGCTTGACGGCTTGCAGGATGACCCATTGATCGCCCAGTTGCATCGGAGCGGAAACGGACCCCGCTGCCAACGCAAAGGCGGCGTTTTCCAAACTAGGGTCACCGGTTCCACGCCGGATGGCTGGGATCAGGCCTCCAACACTTGCGGAACTTCGTTCCTCGCTGTACCGCTGAGCCAGCTTGGCGAACTGCTCAGGATCTTGGGATGCTTGTTGATGCAGCGAGTTGATGCGGTCTTTGTCGGACACCATGATCATGCGGCACTTCACCGCCTCGCCATACTCGGCGGCAAAAGCCTGGTTGAGTTCGGCGTCCGACACCTTGATCTGGTCCGCGACCAGTTGACGCAGGGCCATCATCGGCCAAACGATCTCTCGGCTGTATTGGCCGGGTGAGATGTCACGCTCCTCTTGCAGCAACTGGAGGTACAGCGGCATCGAGAGTTTGAATTTGGCGGCGGTGCGTTCGATCTCTTGGCGGACCTGATCGCCCGTGATGGTGATCCCCTGTTTCTTGCACTGCTGCAAGATCAGCTGGCGATTGATCATGTTGTCCAAGATGTCTTTGCCATACCGGCGAAGCGCTTCCTGGGCCAGTTTCTGGTCGTTGATCCCCTCGGAGTTGACAATCGCGACCAGGCTTCCTTGCTGAGCCGCCTGTGCAGTCGAGGCGGCCGCCAACACGACCAACAGGGAGGTGACTCGCAAAAGCGAGTGAATCCAAGAACGCAAGCGAGCGGTTTGCAGTGGCATCTCGGTCACTCCTTTGAACCGTAGACGGAAAGTCAGGTCAGACCGAATCGTCAATCGATTCTTGGTCCGCACCAAAGCCGAATGTGGACATTAGAAAAATTGCGATTTGCGCTCAAGTGAAGATCACTACAGGGACCTGCCGGCAAGCTGCGACTCTTGCGGGAACGGTTGTAGGCTTTGCAAACGTTTGTAAATGGGCCTTGAGGTAACCGTGTGTTCTTGGGACTGGGGATCACGTCGGGCAACGGCTCTTGCTCAATAAGTCGCTGGCCATGAAGTACTTAGGGTGCCATGCGTGGAAAGTATCGCGATTTTGGCACGCCGATCGCTTCCTCGATGACCGGCCTGCGATTCGCGTCGGAATCAAGGGCCGAATCCATCCACCAGTTCGGCAAAACGGAGATCGCCATGTTGGTTCTGACTCGTAAACCTGATGAGCAAATTCTAATCGGTGACCAAATCAAGCTGACGGTTGTTCGCGTCCGCGGCAATCAAGTCAAAATTGGCATCGAAGCTCCTCGAGAGATTCGCGTGATCCGCGGCGAGCTGGGGGATACCGAACTTGACGGCATTCAGGCAGACAACCGGCGGCCGCCGGAGACGCTACGCATGGAGCAGGAGATTGAGTTTCATGACGAGACGATCGAAGAGCGTGAGGAGGCAGGTTTCACGGATCGCCACGAGGTTTTCGCCCATCCGGCTCCGGTGCAAAAGCCGGATTACCAGGGGAAGCCTCTGAGTCGTCGCGTCACGAATCGAATTCCGTCCGACGACGCGAAACGCCGCATCGAGATGGACCGCGGCGGATACGCCAACGCGGCATCGGCTGTTTTTATGGGCCGCATCCGTCGCGGCGGTCAGTCAGCCGAATTGACTGCGGCCGAAGAAGTGACCTGCAACGAATTCAACGTGTCGTCCGTTTCGCGACTGCCGGCTTCGGCGACTTCGGCACGAACGCCGCTTGGCAAGTTTGTTAAGAGCTGAGTGCTTGGGTCGGCACGAAGGGTGGTTCGCGCGGTCGATTGATAGAGTGGTTCCACCAGGTTGCTTGCTGGACGGACTTGCCGTGGCGTGGTGTCGGGGAGGCTGGCGATTCGGTCCTGAGAATCGATTTCCCTCAAATGCTCCAGCAGAATGCGACGAACCTCAAAGATCGCCTCGCCTGTCATGTGTAAGGTTACATGGTCGGCATCGACGACCAATTCGCTTTCGACATCGTCCATCTTCGCGCTTTCGTACTCAACCACTCCGTCACCCCGTTCTGTTTTGCTCTTCAAAAAGGACGGGTTCTGTAGCACGCCAATGATGTTGTGGTACTTGGTTTGGGGGGACGTCTTGGCCTTCAGCATTACGGGGAATATCGGCGATTCCACGGCAAGCGAATCGATTGCGTTGGCATCGGTGAGCAGTCGGGTCTCGTGAAACACACCAGGATTGGCGCTAACGATCGCCTCGGTCGTTGATTTGGACAATGCGGGCAGGTCAATGAATCGCCGGGCCAACCACTGCGTGATCCGCTGGGAGGCGAATTCGCTGCCGCGGTGTGGCGTTCCAATTGTGATCACGCGGCGAACCGATTGGCTGGGCTTGAAGAACAAGGCACTGACCAAGCGGTTGCGGGCGTCCTCGGGCCCTTTGACCGCTTCCAACGGTTTGTCGGTGATGATGTTCCAAAAGTCGTCACCGCTTTCGATCGTCTGCATGCGACTGAC
>JBCCUO010000556.1:0-3686 GCA_039196805.1 Planctomycetota bacterium
ATCAACCCTTCCTTCATCAACCGCGCGAGATCCTGGTCCAGCGTTTGCATCCCCGCTGATGACCCCGACTCGATGACGGAGTAGATCTGTTGGCTCTTTCCGCTGGCGATCAGGTTCGCCACGGCGGAATTCACATGCATGATTTCGCTGGCAATCACGCGTCGCTTGACTTCGCTGGAGCCACGTTTCTCGTCGGCGACCACGGCCGAACCGTCAGCCACCAACAGCTTCTGCGAGATATTCGCTCTCAAAACCAAGGCTAACTGTCGGCGGACGCCGGACTGTTCCTCCGCCGGGAAGACGCTGGTGATTCGTTCGATCACTCCGACACTGTCACCCGCGTGTACAGTCGTGAAGACAAGATGGCCCGTTTCCGCCGCGGTGATTGCGATCCGAATCGTTTCTAACTCACGAATCTCGCCCACCAGGATCACATCGGGATCCTGTCTTAGGGAAGCAACCAGGGCATCTTGAAAACTGGGACAGTCGATTCCCAACTGTCGCTGGTGAACGAGCGACTTCTGCGACGGGTGCAAATATTCGACCGGATCTTCGATCGTGATGATGTGAGATAGATGTTGCCGATTGATTCGATCGATCAATGTGGCCAGCGTTGTTGACTTCCCGCTGCCGGTCGGACCGGAAACAATCACCAAACCGTCGCGTAGGTCGGCCAGTGAATACAGCGAGTCGGGTAAGCCCAATTCTTCAAGAGGCCTGATTTGATCGTCCAATCGCCGAATCGCGATCGCCAGGACGCCTCCACTGACGTAGATGTTGAATCGATAACGCGACCGGTCGCGACCGGTCAGTGAGCCGTCAAGCGCACCTCGACGCGTGATTTGCTCGTCCAAGGACGGACCCGCCATCGTCATCGCCAATTCGCGTATCTGGCCGGAATCTAACTTGCCAAACCTCTCATCACGCAACATTAAGCCGCGGTTGCGAAAGAACGGCAGTTCACCCGATGCCAAATGCAAGTCGGACGCCCCGATCGCCACGCAGTGATCAAGCAATTGGTGAAGCCGCTGCTCCGGATCGGATGGTTCGACGTCCAGAGACGATTCCGCAGGAGTCGCAGATGGGTCCACTGACCCAATGGACGCCGTCAGGGCGGGCGGTGATTCGGCGGACCCACTCATCCCCGAATTCCCACTTCTAGCTTCCAGATATAACGTTGGACTTGAGCGTCTACGGGTTCAAGCGAGAGAGAAAGAACATCGACCGATGTCAATCGATCCTGCAAATCATGGAGCGCTGCGATCACGTCGATGAAGCTGCCTTCCAATTCGATCTGAAAACGCGAAATCGGGGGCAGCTTCGTCCCAAGCAGCTTTTCCAACCGAGTTCTTTCCGAAGCAACCAGACCGCCGAAACCGGACGATGAAGGATCGGAGTTTTCTAGTCGTCGTAGTCGATGCGAATCCAAAATCGCACACAACGAACTCATCTGACTGCACTGGCCGGCACCGACCGCAGAATTTGATTGGGCCGTCGGCTGTATGGCAACAGTGGATGTTAACAGGCTGGCCAGCCGGCCGATCAATGACGGGGCAGCATCCGCCGGTGTCGTGGCCTTTGGCATGTCTCTGAAAGCTCCAAACGAATGATTCCCTGGATCACCCTTGGACGGACCGTGCAGCAACGATCGCAATTCAGCCTTCTCCGCTTCCGCCCGGGCTAGTTGTTCCGATGCGATCTCCCTTTGCTGCTTCGCCTCGGTCAGCTTTCCGTTGGCCGCATGAAGCTGAGCATGCAGCGTCGACTGCTCGCGTTGATAACCGCTAGAACGATCTTGCAAAGCGGTTTCTTGCTTGCGGCTGGATGCAAGGTCCGCATTGAGCTTGGAGTGGAACAAGTAGTGGTAACCCAACAGCACGATTGCGATTGGGGCCAGCATCAAAATGGGACTCGTTTTTTCTTCACGTCTGTTCTTGGTCATTGGACGTTTGCTCCGTTGGCGGATGCAGCGCGGCGTCGCCGAGACTTCGTCTGCCAGGGTTGGCGGGACGTCGTCGAGGATGGAGCGGCCAGAGTGGTGGGGCTACGGCTGAATGTCCCGTCCGTGCTGGAATACCCAGCGGCAACCAGATCAATCGAGAATTCCACCAATTGCTTTTGGGTATCGACTGTCGTCGAGGCCGGCAGGATGATCCACTGACCAGCCGCCGCGGTCATCTCAAGTCTCGCGGCCAATCGATGCACAGCCGCATCATGGATCGCCAGACCACGGATCGATACTTCACCGTCATTCGCTTGAATCTCGCGGACCCAACCATCTTCGTCCGAGACTTCAACCAGAGAATCAACGAGCGAAAGCCAGCGGCGACGGCCATGCCGGATGATCTGTTTCGCCTGGAGAACGTCTATCTGCGCCTGTTGCGCCTTAGCGACAACAGACCCCGTTTCCGATGCGGCATCCTTCTGCTCTTTTTGCAACTGCTTCAGTCGATCCCGATCTTGTTTCAGCCGGTCCTGCTGACCCTGCATGACCTCGATGTTGCTATCGATGTCCGCCAGTTGTCTACTGACGTAGCGGTAGTGCCCGAAGCACGCGGCAATCATCATCAAGCCCAAGACGGCAGCGATCGCAATGCCCACCTCTCGCGACATGGGACGTTTGGGGATGGTGATCAGCGGCAATCCGACCATCTGCTTCGATTGTGACCGCATCCAAGCGGCGGCCCAACGCCGCAGGTCGGTCTCGGCTGCTGTGTCCGTCCGGCGACACTCACTGGCTTGCGGCAGCGCTGCGAGCGTTGGCGGTAAATCTGACGGTCCGATCCATTGCAGCCCGGTCCCTTCCGTCTGACCTTCAAAAAAAGTTTCAAACTCATGGACCGTCCGCTGCGACTGCAGCCCAGACGACATCGAGTGAAAGTCGGCGATCGCTTCGCCGCATCCCCGCATCAACAGTGTCGCTTCATCCCAGTTCTGTAGGGATCGCCACTCATCGGTTGGCGACGTGGTCGCTTCGATCTTCGGGACGGCTGGATGGGCGACACCCGCAAGCTTCGCACCCGCCTGACGAAGCGCATCATCGATCGAACGTACGTCTTGGTCAGGAATTTGCGTCAGCCAAAACCGATGATCGCCCAGTTCATCGGGAGGCAGTGGCAAATGGGTCGATGCGCTCTCGAATGCGGAAATCCCCGAATAGGTTTCCGATTCCAACGCGATCATTTGATTAAGGTCGTCGCCGGAAGCTCCCGAGATCAGATCGGGTCCAATGCTGACACTGCCGGTCCAGCAGCGTGTGGTCAGCACATACACTTGTCGCTTGCGCGATTTTCCAAGCCGGAGCGCCGCATCCGCCAGCGTCCCGGCCGACTGCGAAGCAAAGCTGGGACGCACCCAACTCTCGGTCACCGTCGGCGCAGCACCGCCGGACAGATCAAACCGTCCGAGCGTGCTTTCGGTGATGAGCAGGATGGTGCGTTTGGACATAAAAGTACGTGATCGATTAGGTTTTTTTCGAAGCATCCCGAAGGGATACCGAGCCATTAGTCGGTGGTAAGCGGAGTGGCACCACCGGAGTCCCTGCCAGTTTGTCTATGCCGAAGGCATTCAAAGCCATTAGCCCCAGGTCGCGCAGCGTACCTGGGGTTCGCTGGAATGATGTCGTACCTGAGTCGAGGGCCCGGGTGTCGCGGCCACAGAAGGCGGCGGGGGACCCGAAGCGGGCG
>JBCCUO010000557.1:0-3681 GCA_039196805.1 Planctomycetota bacterium
CGCGAGTAGAGACAAGAGAGCTCGCCCTCGGAGCTGGGACTCTTCAGCCCTTCCTATCGCACGCCGCTGTTTCCCGGTGTTAGGATGGCCCGCAAATGACGTCAACCCGCTTACCCCTCCAACTCTTCCCATCGCTGGTAAGCCTCGGCTAGCTCGGATTCAAGCTGCTGCAACTTGCCGGCCTCTTCGGCGATTCGCTCGCCTCCCGATTGATAGAATTCCGGATCAGCCATCACCGCATGCGATTGCTCGATCGCGGCCTCCAGCGACTCGATCTTTCCTGGCAATGCCTTCAGTTCGCGTTGCTCGTTGTAAGACAGCTTTTTTGCCGTCGCTGTCCCCACTGACTTCATTTCGGTGGCCGATTGCGTGCTGCTGGCGGGCTTCTTCGCAGGTGGCTTTGACGGCGACGACGCAGCCTCTCGGCGTTTGACGGCAGCTTGCCAATCGTCGTAGCCACCGACGTACTCACGAACCGTGTTGCCTTCGAAGACGATCGTGCTGGTGACGACGTTGTTCAAAAACGTTCGGTCGTGACTGACCATAATCAGGGTTCCGCCGAAATCGATCAGCTGCTCCTCCAGCAACTCCAGCGTTTCGCTGTCCAAGTCATTCGTCGGCTCGTCCAGCACAATGACATTGGCCGGTTTGGTCATCAGTTTGGCCAGTAACGCTCGGTTGCGTTCGCCTCCGGACAGGAACTTCACCTGTGTCCGTGCGCGTTCAGGAGTGAACAGGAAGTCTTGAAGGTATCCCATGATGTGCTTGGTGCTGTCACCAAGCTTGATGCGATCGCTTCCTTCGCCCACGTTCTCGTGGACCGTCGCTTCGGGATCCAGCGTGTCTCGCAACTGATCGAAATAGGCGACATCTAGATTCGTCCCTAGTCGAACGGAACCGGCGGTCGGCTCCAGCCGCCCCAGCAAGAGATTCAATAACGTGGTTTTCCCTGCGCCGTTGGGGCCGATGATGCCAACCTTGTCCCCTCGCATCAGTTGAGTCGAAAAGCCGTGCAAGATCGGGTGGTCACCATAGGCGAAAGAGATTTCATCGACGTTGGCAACCAACATGCCGCTCCGCTGTGCGTCCTGGAAGTTGAGTTTGGCCTTTCCCTCCGCCGACCGTCGTTCGCTACGCTGGACCCGCATCGCCTTGAGCGCCCGGACTCGACCCTCATTGCGCGTTCGACGCGCTTTGATTCCTTGGCGTATCCACGCCTCCTCTTCCGCCAACCGTTTGTCGAATAAAGCGTCCTGCTTCTCTTGAGCCTGCAAAGCGGCCTCTTTCCGTTTCAAGAACGTTTGATAGTCGCACGTCCAGTCAAACAGTCGCCCGCGATCCACTTCCCAAATCCGCGTCGCCAAGCTCTGCAGAAACGACCGATCGTGAGTCACGAAGATCAGCGTGTTCTTCCAACGCGACAAGAAGCTCTCTAACCACAGAATGGACTCGATGTCCAGATGGTTGGTCGGCTCGTCCAGCATCAACACATCGGGTTGCCCCGCGATTGCCTGGGCCAGCAGAACGCGACGCTTCATCCCACTGGATAACGAAGCGACCGGGGCTTCGGGATCCAATTCCATCCGCGATAGCGTTTGATCGACCGAATGTTCCCATTGCCAGAGCCGATCCGGCTCCAGTTCATCCTTCTGTCCCTGAAGCACGACCGCTTTGATGGTGCCGGGTAAATCAGCTGGCACGTCTTGGGTCAATCGAGCGACTTGAATGCCGGGCGAGCGGACCACGGTCCCGGTGTCGGGAATTACGTCTCCCGAAATGATTTTCATGAGCGTCGATTTGCCGGCCCCGTTTCGCCCCAACAATCCAATGCGATCCCCAGGCCCGATCTGCGCATCGACGCCGTCCAGCAGCGAAGGGCCGCGGTAGGTGTGGTGCAAATCGTTGAGTGAAATCAGTGCCATGGACGCATTTTTCGGCAGTCAGAAGGGCTGTAGGGCATCGCTACTGGTCGGCCATCGACTCACGAAACAGGCCGGCAATCACGTCTTCCAGCGGTGGATCTTCGACCATCACATCTTCGATCGGGTGATCACGCAGAGTATCCGCCAACACGCGGGGCACATCCGCCCGAGGAACCTTGACCCGAACCTTGGGCCAGTTCTCCTCCAATACATCGCCAAACGTTTGCAGCGATGACGGTCGGTGGCCCTCGGCGAATTGCAGCGTGACGATCTTGTCGCCGCTGAACTTGTCGATGATCCCAGCCAATGAGCCGTCGTACTCGATGCGCCCTCGCGCGATCACCACGACGCGTTGGCATAGCGCGGCGACGTCCTTCATGTAGTGACTGGTCAACAGAATCGTGATCTTGCGTTTCTCTTGATAGTACTGCAAGAACTGCTGAATGTTGTGCTGGGCGATCACATCCAAACCGATTGTTGGTTCATCTAGAAACAGGACATCGGGGCTGTGCAACAACGCCGCGATCAACTCCATCTTCATCCGCTCGCCCAGCGACAGCTCGCGGACGGGCTGACTGAGTAGTCGCTTGACGTCCAATAGCTCGGTGACCTCATCCAGCGTCCGATCAAACTCGTCCTTGGGAACGCCGTAGATCTGCTGGTGCAGACGATACGACTCTTGCGCGGGAAGGTCCCACCAGAGTTGGTTCTTTTGGCCCATGACCAAGGCGAACCGTCGGCGATACTCGTTTTTGCGCTGCCAGGGGACATGCCCCATCACGGTCGCCTGTCCCGACGTGGGATTGATGACTCCGCTGAGCAACTTAAGCGTCGTTGTCTTGCCAGCTCCATTGGGTCCCAGGAAAGCGACGAACTCTCCTTGCTGGACATCCAGATCGATGCCCTTAACCGCCTCTACCGTGGTGTACTCGCGGTGAAACAACCCGCGCACGCTTTCACCCAGTCCCTCACGCTTTTTGTAAACGCGGTACGATTTGACCAGGCTGCGGACTTCGATGATGGACATGCGGCGGCTCAAGCGGAAAGGGCTGGTGCGGTATTGTAGGTGGCTGGCCCCAGATCTTAGAACCACCGGATCGGTCCGCCGCTGAGTCTTGTTTTGATCGCTCCCCCACGGACACTCCACCCGATGACTGTTTCCTTCCGTATCGGCCTGGGTTACGACTCGCACCGTCTGGGCAATGGAGGCCCCCTTCGTGTCGGCGGCATGGACTTGGAATCGGACGTGCACTCGATTGGCCACAGTGACGCCGACGTATTGCTGCACGCGATCACCGATGCCGTCCTCGGCAGCGTTGCCGAACCGGACATCGGTCGCCTGTTTTCCAACCAGGATTCCGACAACCGTGACCGAGACAGTCGCGACTTTTTGGCCGAAGCGATGCGGCGACTGGCCCTGCACCGCATGCAGATCGTCAACCTGGATGCCGTGATCCTGGCCGAACAGCCGAAGATGGCGCCCCATGTGGACCAGATGCGAACCAACATCGCTCAAATGCTGCACACGCCGGTTGAGCACATCGGCTTGAAAGCCAAGTCGGGTGAAGGGGTCGACGCGGTCGGACATGGCGAAGCGATCGCAGCCCGCGCCGTGGTGCTGGTGCAAGCCATCGAAGACTGACTGCGCACCGAATGTCGCACGGTTTTCACCGGCAAAAACCGCTCTCTCCCAAATCGCTTAGCCCCCCTATAATCGGCGTCTTGACCGGATCGTCAGGGTTTGCCCCATCGATCCCCG
>JBCCUO010000558.1:0-3679 GCA_039196805.1 Planctomycetota bacterium
CCGGTCCGCGATACTGCCCGTCGATCGAGGACAAGGTCGTTCGCTTTGCCGACAAGTCATCCCATCAACTGTTCCTTGAACCGGAGGGCACCGCCAACCAAGAAGTCTACGTCAACGGGATCTCGACAAGCCTGCCGCGTGACGTCCAAGATCAGATGTTCCGTATGATTCCCGGCTGCGAAAACGCTTAGATCATGCGCTACGGTTATGCGGTCGAGTACGACTTTTGCCCACCGACGCAGCTGTGGCCACATTTGGAAAGCAAGACCGTCGCAGGACTGTTCTTTGCCGGACAAATCAACGGCACAACTGGCTACGAAGAAGCGGCCGGCCAGGGCTTGATCGCGGGTCTGAATGCGGCCCGTCAGGTTGCCGACAAAGAACCTTGGCTCCCCAGTCGCGATCAAGCCTACATCGGTGTGCTGGTCGACGACTTGGTGACCGCTGGAACGGACGAACCGTACCGGATGTTTACCAGTCGCGCCGAGTATCGGCTGTTGCTGCGTCAGGACAACGCAGACCGGCGGCTGACACCGGTGGCTGCGGACTTGGGTCTGAGCGGGTCGGAACGAACGAAGCGATTCAACGCCAAGCAGCAGGCGATCGCATTGGCAATGAAGACGCTTCAAGCGGCGCGGATCGAAAACGTCGCCGGAGATGTCTACTTGCGACGACCCGAGGTCGAGTGGGAAGAGATGTGCGAGCGCATCCCGGAGTTGCGATCGATCGATCGTGAATCGGCCACGCAAGTGCTGTACGACGTCAAGTACGAAGGCTACGTCAGTCGTCAGAAGGCGGAGGTGGAGAAGCAACAACGTTTAAAGGGAAAGCGTATCCCTCGCTCGTTCGACTACAACCGCATCGGCCCGCTGCGCAACGAGGCTCGCGAGAAGCTTTCTCGGGTGCAACCCGTTGACTTAGATCAAGCCAAACGAATCAGCGGGATCACGCCGGCCGATCTGGCCCTGGTCCTGGCTCATCTGGAAGCCAAGCCGCGGTCGTAGCAAACCGGTGGGTTGGGCCGCATCCGGGCTGCTGGCAAGGCTTGAAAACCGGTTGCGGTGCTTCCGCGGTCGCTCGACCAACTTTTCGCAACTTTCTGAGCGGAATCTCGGGCGATTTGACGCAAGTCGTTTGGAGGCAATCAGTTGTCGCGATTGGATCGATCTTGACCTAGTTTGCGATATCGGTAGAATTCGCAGCCAAGGCAATCCTGGTAAAGCAGGGAACTTTGGGGTTTGTTGCTGCTTGCGATTTTCGCGCAGTCTAGCGATGCAATGTGCTAGTGCGGTATATCGGGAAGTTTGCTAATTCAGGGATCTCATCGGTCAACACGGTCAAGAACACGTCGTGCAGGGAGGATGGTTTCTGCCATGACCACGAAAACGGTCTTCACCACGGGTGAAGCGGCCAAGATTTGCAAAGTCAGCCAACAGACGATCATTCGTTGTTTTGACAACGGATCGCTCAAGGGCTTCCGCGTGCCGGGAAGCAAATTTCGCCGAATACCTAGAGAACAGCTTTATCTGTTCATGAAAGACAACGGCATTCCGACGGATGCGTTGGAAAGCGGCAAGAAGAAACTCCTGATCGTTGACGACGACCAAGACTTGGTGGAGTTGATGAGCGACGGATTTGAGCGTGACGGACGCTTCGAAATCCGGACAGCGAACAATGGATTTGACGCCGGAATGGGCGTGAAGGAATTCCGCCCCGACCTGGTGGTCCTGGATGTGATGCTTCCCGACATCAACGGCAAAGAAGTCTGCCAGCGCGTTCGCAGCGACCCCGCCTTGGACATGGTCAAGATCTTGTGCATCTCCGGAATGGTGGAGCACAGCAAGGTCGATGCCCTAAAAGCGGCAGGTGCGAACGATTTCATGCAGAAGCCATTTGCGATCGACGACTTGGTCGCTCGTTCGTGTGATCTGCTTGAAATCGAACGCGGCGTGATCGGGTAATCTCGACGACGCTTCAGAGACCGAGCTCGGCAGCGACCAAACACAGAAACAACCGCACCAACCTATCATCACGCTTGGCCGGGACGATCCGCAATGAACGGCATGCCTATGGTTCCGATGGCGTGCAGCGGCCCATGACGGGCTACCCGATGGTTGGTTACCTGCCCTGCGTTCGTCGTGGATCGCTGAGGTGGTGGTTGCCTCTATCGGCAGACGCCAGTGACGTGTTGGGGCACGCGATCCTGGACGAAGGACAGTCAACCGCAGATCCATCACGCCATCATCCGCTGGATCAAAACCGGGCCCATCAACAGCGGCTTTATCGGCAGCTCCGCGTCGATCCACCCTTGTTGCTGTACGCGGCATTGCAGGCCTCCTACCCTTGCGAGCACTCGTTCGATGCCGAACAAGTGTCCCGCACAGAGGAAAGGTCCTCTCAGACATTGGATGGGCTCGCCGATTGGTGGTTCCGGTCAGCGACACGCCATTTTGCTGATGGCGACGCGTTCCTGGGCGCCCCTCCGGTCGATCCGATCAGCATGCAGCGTTGGCAAGAACTGGAGACCTACTTTCGCAGCCTGCCAGTCGATCGTTGGCTGGAGAACGCTCACCTCTACTTGGAGGTCCTCGGCCCCGATGTACCTGAGTCGATTCAAGTCCAGTGGCCACGGTTGGTTGTGGATCCCGATCGAGGCGAGGACATCAATGGACGTCTGGATCCGCCCACCAAGCCAAGAACCCCGCTTCTGCAAAACCTGGCCCGAGCCTCGCAAGCCAGCCGAACGTTGCATCGATCGTTCGATCACCGATTGAGAACCAGCAAACTGGCCGCGATCAAACAGCTGGCGTACGGGCTCAGCCACGAGATCAACAATCCGCTGGCAAACATCTCAACGCGAGCCGAGCAGCTGCAGCGCACCGAGGTCGATCCAGCCAGGAAGAAGACCCTTCAGCGGATCATCGATCAGGTCTATCGATCACACGAGATGATTGCCGACCTGATGTTCTACGCTCATCCGCCCACGCCCGATCGGCAAACGATGATCGTTGCCGATGCCGTGCGAACCGTGGCGGAGGAGACCAAGCCAGTTGCCGAAGAGTTCGCGATCAAGCTGGCGCTTCAGTCCGATTTGCCCGACGTGTCCCTTCACGCAGACGGCAAGATGATCACCGAAGCGATCCGGGTCCTGATCCGAAACGCCATCGAAGCGATCGGCACCAACGGAACGGTCGTGTTGTCGATGGATGCCGACGAATCCCAGGTGCAACTGCATGTTGCCGATAGCGGCCCCGGACTATCGGAAGAGGCTCGGGAGCACGCTTTCGACCCTTACTTCAGTGGACGTGAAGCAGGGAGAGGTCTGGGGCTGGGACTCTGCCGAGCCTACCGAATCGCCAGGCTGCACCACGGCGAGATCCGCCTGACCTCCGCCCCCGCAGGATGCGTCGCAACGCTCTCGCTACCCAAGGCTTGATCGTTGCACGTCGCTGATCGCCGTCCGCAACGCGACGCGTCAGCCAGGGATCTCTGGTCAGCGGTCAGCGGTCAGCGGTCAGCGGTCAGCGGTCAGCGGTCAGCGGTCAGCGGTCAGCGGTCAGCGGTCAGCGGTCAGCGGAGGAAGCTCTTGGCGGTTAGCTGTTAGCGTTTAGCCAGAGGGAGAACGCCAAACCGTTTCCCCCGACGCCTCGCCCGGCTTCGACGCCCGCCAAGTCCTCCA
>JBCCUO010000559.1:0-3673 GCA_039196805.1 Planctomycetota bacterium
GGGGGGTTGCACCGCGACTGGGATCTTGCGGAAAATCCGATGAGTAGCTGTCACATATCGCCTCACCGGGACGAGCCCGTTGGTGGCTACCGGGACGACATCACTGGAGGGATTCTTCCTCACTTGAACCTCCTCGAATGCCTTCAGCCACTTCTTCCAGAATCGTTGCCGCGATCGCTTCCAACTGCTCAAGCGACATCAGTTTCGTCGATCGCCATTCGATACACGACTTGCCGCTCCGCAAGCGACCAAGTTGATCGGCGTACTGATCCAAGATCTCCGGCAACATGATGTAGAACATCGGGCACTTCTTGCGGGTCGCAAAACCGGCAATCCATTTTTCGTTGATCGTGTACACCGGAAACCCTCGCGCGGGTAATTGCTCACAGATTCCCGGCAACGACGTGGTAATCATGGAGCGAAGCATACGTAACGTCGACTGCTGGTCCGTGGGTGCGGAATCGATGTACTGAACAATGTCGTTTTGTGATTGGCTCATTGCCTGACCCTTGCCATTGGCTCGTTCGCACTACGGAGGTTCGTTCGTACGATAACATGATCGCGATTCCAACGACGCGAAGAGACGATCGTGGCAGTTAACCCCTACGCGCCGACCCCGCCGGATGCCAGCCGTGCGATCAACGTTGCAACGGATGGGCGATGCCCGCTGGGACGATTGCGGTGGAGTGGATTGATCGTATTGGCGTTCATGGGCGCCGTCACCGCTGCCGTTGGGTCGGCCTCATGGATGCTCGGCGAGTTGGGAACCGGTAGCCTGCTTTTTGGGTTGGGTGCTCTGCTGCTCTTGGTCTGGATCTTTCAAGTGATGGACCACACACGGGGTTGGGTCGCCTCGCTACGCGTGTGGGCAGCCGGTGATGCCGCTTCTTACCTTGCGCGAGCGCGTCGATCATGGAGTCGCGGTGACCCTGAGCGCTGTCAACAGGACCTTGAAACGGCATGTCAGCTCGATGGGAACTTTCCCGACGTGCACGCACTTCAGTCCGAGGTTCACCTGGCCGGCAACCGGATGGACGGTGCCGAAGCCGCCTGCCAGCGTGCTCTCACGTTGTCTCCGGACCATCCACACGGATTGACGCAGCGCGGCGCCATTGCCTTGAGGCGTGGCCAGGCTAGGCAGGCGTTCCAACAGATCGAATACGCCTTGGCGGCCAGCCATCAACTCCCGGCCGCCTATGCAATTCGATCCTATTTGCTGGCAGAAAACGCCAACTATGCCGAGGCGATTCAAGATGCCACGTTTGCTCTTCAGTCAGCATCGAACTCTTCCTATCACATCTACGCCGTCTACGCCTATACCACCAGTCTCTTCGAGACTCACCGTTTTCGAACGTGCCGAAGTTACTGCTATGCCGCTAGGAAAGCCGGTCACCAAGACTCCCAACTGCTTTATTTAGAAGCCTGGTGCTGCATTCAGCTGGATGACGCAAAGAACGCGATGCAGCTGAGCGGAATCCTGACGTCCGACCAGCTGGCTCAGTGGCGTTGGATCGCGCTGTTGGGGTTTGCCAACGCCGACTTGAGTCAGTTTTCGGAAGCCGAAGACTACCTCGACCAACTCGCCGCGGACGATGAATCGGCCTTCTGGCGAGCGATGTTGCGTGCCAAAATTCATTGGCGACGGAACGAGATGGAAGACGCGATCCAGGCTTACGTTCACGCGGAATCCGTCGCGGATTCCGATGGCCAGCGGTCGACAGCCTGGCACAACACCGCCGTGATCTATCAGAGCGTGGGATGTTTTTTGGATGCCCAGGAATACTTCCGCAGGTCCAACGCCTTGGCCGGCGAAGGATTCAGCAGTTTGCGAAGCATGGCCTGGCTTCTTGCAACCTGTCCGGACGAATGTGTCCGTGATCCAGATCACGCGATCGAGCTGATCCGAGAGGTCATGCAGCGGACAGACGAACGAGTTCCGGAAGACTATGTCGTGCTGGCCGCTGGGCATGCTGCTGCTGGAGACTTCAAGTCCGCCGTTCGCTGCCGGTCTCACGCCGAAAGACTGGATGCCACACTGCCATCGCCTTGGACCCACAGGTCACTCAAGAAGGAGTTTCGTGCCGGGCGAGCACTCACGACAGAAGTCCCACTTGACGTGGTCTTTCGCAACGATCCCACCACCGCAGCCGAAGTGGATCTGACCGAACCTGGGGCGGTCGAGTAGACTCCCATTTGAGGCACGAGTTCCGAAGGTTGCGAGGAAGGTATGGCGACGAACGATTCATCGACAGTGACACTTCGAAGATCGGTTTGCGCCTTGGATTGCCCCGACACTTGCTCCCTGCAAATCGGCGTGGCGGGCGATCGCGTGGTCTCGCTTCACGGAGACGCCGCCCATCCGATCACCCAGGGATTTGCCTGCGTCAAGACGGCCAAATATCCCGAGAGACAACAGTCTCCCGACCGATTGCTGTTCCCCCAGCGACGAATTGGAACAAAAGGTGAAGGTCGCTTTGAGCATTGTTCGTGGGAGGACGCGTTGGATGCGATCGCGACCCGGTTGTCCACCGTCTTGGATCAAACCGGTCCGCGATCCTTGCTGCCATTCTGCTATGGAGGGACGTTGGGACAGATCGAGTCCGGGCAACCGCTCGCCTTTTTTCGCGCACTGGGTGCGATTGAACAAGACCAGACGATGTGCGCGACCACAGGTGGTGCCGGCTGGGAACGCGCTTACGGTCCCGACAAACTGGGAACGGCACCCGAGGATGTGCCTCATGCAGGACTGGTGTTGTTGTGGGGCATCAATGCCGCACGCAGCAACTCGCACTTGATGCCTTGGCTGAAAGCCGCACGAAAGAACGGTGCGGCAATCGTCCACATCGATCCTTACCGCAACGAGACAAGCCGATTTGCCGATTGGAATCTTCAACCAAAAGTCGGAACGGATGCCGCACTCGCACTCGGCATTGCACGCGAGTTGATTCGACGGGATGCCATCGATGACGACTTTATCGGCAGGCATGGCGAAGGGTTCGACGAGTATCAACAAGCCTGCCAAGAGTGGACGCCCGAGAAGGTGTGCGCTTTCTGCGACATCTCCACAGTTTCGTTCCGCCAACTCGTCGATCAGATCAATCAGTCGCCCCCGCTCTATCTCCGTGTCGGCTACGGGATGACGCGAAATGAGGGAGGTGGAAATGCAATGCACGCGGTCGCGTTGCTGCCGGCGTTGACCGGCGCATGGAAGCACCGAGGCGGTGGCGGAAATCTCAGTACCAGCGGCGCATTCCCGTGGAATCGCCAACGGACGGCGGGGCGACATTTGATTCGCTCCGGAGTCCGACACGTCAACCAGAACCAACTGGGGAATGAGCTGAATCGTACCGACGACCCGATTGCCGCGATGGTCGTCTTCAACAGCAATCCTGCCGTAGTCACGCCCGACTCTGCTGCGGTTCGCCGGGGTCTCCAGCGTGAGGACTTGTTCACCGTCGTGCTGGACCACTTTCAGACCGACACGTCCGACTACGCTGATTTCTTGCTGCCTGCGACGACGTTCCTGGAGCATCCGGACCTGTACGGCGCTTACGGTCACTATCACGTCCAATGGGCTGAGCCGGTGGTGACGGCCCGTGGCGAAGCAAGGCCCAACACCTGGGTGTTTGCGCAGCTGGCCAAACGACTTGGCCTGGATGATCCGACGCTCTAC
>JBCCUO010000560.1:0-3671 GCA_039196805.1 Planctomycetota bacterium
CGACCGCTCACTCCGTGAGCCCGAGCCGGCCTCCCAACGCGCAGCGAACCGGCTGGCCATTGGCCAACCGCTACCAAGCCTGGCCTTCGGAGAAGGCGGGCAACATTGCCTCAGTGTCGACCGCTCACTCCGTGAGCCCGAGCCAGCCTCCCACCGCGCAGCGAACCGGCCGGCCATTGGCCAAACGCTACCAAGCCTGAGCTTCGGAGAATGCGGGTTACATTGCTCCTCGCCTTCGACCCTCCCCCGATGCTCACGGGGTCAGCTGGCGACGTTCGCATTCCACCAGGTTTGTTCCATCGTGAGCGAAGCTTCGATCCCGACCATTGCCCTTGGCTGCGTAGAGGGCCTCGTCCGCCCGTCGAAAGACGGACAGACTGTCGTCACCTGCTTGAACCTCAGTCACACCGGCGCTGGCGGTGACCGATTCCAAACGCTCGTCGGCACGTCCGGCGGCCTCGCCAAGGCGACACCGGAGACTCTCCACCACGGTGCAGGCGTCGGCTAATTCCGTCATTGGCAACAACACCGCAAATTCCTCGCCGCCATAGCGGGCGACGCGATCGGTTTCGCGCGTCGATTCCGCGAGTGCCCGAGCCGCGCTGCGCAGCACACGGTCACCGGCGTCATGCCCCAGTTGGTCGTTGACTCGCTTAAAGAAATCGATGTCAAAAATCGAAACACAGAATGGGCTTGAGTGACGCCGAAAGTCGGCCAACCGACGTTCCAGTTCCAAGTCCATCGCACGGCGATTGCCGATACCTGTCAAAGGTTCGGTCAACGCTTCGGACTGAGCCTTGAGAAGCTGCTTTTGCCGCGCGATCGAATGGCAAACCACGCGCGTCAGCAACTGCCCCACGATGTGCTGCTTGGGCAAGTAATCTTGGGCGCCCGTTTCGATGGCCTGGAGCGCCGTCTCAGGATTGTCGTCGCCAGTCAGCATTACGATTGGTGTCGACGGAGAAGCGGCCCTGAGCCGTGGGATCAGCTCCAAACCAGAGTTGTCCGGCAGCCCAAGGTCGACCAGCATGATGTCGAATTCACCATTGTGAAGCACCACAACTGCTGCGCGTACGCTGGTTGCTCGATCCACCTCGAAAGTGAGTTCGGTGGAACGTTCTAGCAGCGCGGTAAGGAACTGTGCGTCAAGGTCGTTGTCCTCGACCAGCAGCGTTCGAATGGTTTGGGTCATGGATAAATCTGCAGGGCGCCGATTAGGTTCGCCCGATGGTCGTCGTCAGTGTGATCCAACGAACCACTCGAGTTGCGATCCTGCCCCAGTTGGTAATAGGTCATGACCAGCGACGATGCGGCCTCTAAGAACCGTGCCAGTTCGCACGCCGGCCGGTCAATCCGGATGTTCGTAACGCTCGACACCCATTCCGTCTTTGCAATCAACTGACCGACGCCTCAGATCGGAGTGGCAGTGATTCATGAATAGGGGAGTTTGATCAGGAACTCGGTGCCGTCTGGTGAGCTTTCAAAGTCAATCGAAGCGTTCAGCTTGGTGATGTGCTTTTTGACAAGATAAAGCCCCAGACCGCTTCCCAGTTTTTCACTTTTGTGAAAACGTTGGAACATTCCAAAGACTTGATCGTGCCTGGATTCGGGTATACCCAATCCGTTGTCACGGACGCTGATGCAAAAATGAGTCTCGTTCTGGTGGGTTGTGATCACAACGAATCGAGAGTCCCGCTCAGAATGAGCGTATTTAATGCCGTTGGAGATCAGATTCTCTAAGACTTGTTGCAAACGCGTGGTTTGGATCAGCAGTGGATCTTCGTGTCGAAAGACCCCTGAAACAACCACATCCGCCTCCTCAATATCGTGTGCCAGCTTTTCGCGTGTGTCGCTCAAGAACCGGTCGAAGTCGAACTCGCTGAGCGCCTCCTCCATCTTCTCGGCTTTCGTCAGTGCCAAGATGTCGCCGATCAAGTCGCGTAGTTTCGCGGTAAGCGAAATGATCTTCTCAGCGTTTTCGGATGCCTCGTCCAGCTGGCCTTCCTTGATGTCATCGCGGATGAATTCGCACAATCCACTGATGGTTTGCAGCGGCGAGCGCAGGTCGTGCGAGGTTCGATAGGCGAACTGTTCCAGCTCCTCGTGCTTCTCCTGCAGTTCTGCTTGCGTCTTGACACGCTCGGTGATGTCCACCACGGAACTGATCACCAGAACACCGTCCTCGGTGACGACCGGTCGGATCCCAACTTCGACCGGCAACATCGATTTGTCCTTCCGCTGACCATACAATTCGCGTCCGACGCCCATCGCACGGGGCTCCGGATTGGCCACGTAGGACTCGACGAATTTGGGATGATGAGCCCGCAGGGCATCGGGCACCAACATCTCGATCTGTTGGCCGATCAGATCCTTTCGGTGGTAAAGAAACATCTCCTCGATCTGCCGATTGACGAGTACGATCATCCCTTTGGAATCGACCATCAACATGCCATTGGGAGCCGCCGCGAATGCGTCCCGAAACTTCTCTTCGGCTCGAATTCGATCGGTGATATCGATGATCGAACTCATCACAAAGAGACCATCCTCAGTCTTGATGGGACTTAAGCCGACCTCCAGCGGGAATTCTTGACCGCCCTTCTTAATACCAAACAATTCGCGTCCGCGTCCCATCAGTCGCGGCTTCGGATTCTTGACGTAATCTTGGACCAGCTTGGGGTGGTGCCCAACCGTTTTACGGGGGACTAACACCTCGATCGGTCGATTGATCAACTCACTGCGGTCATAACCGAACAACTGTTCGGCAGCGCTATTCATCAGATGGACCATCCCGTCCGGGTTGACCAGTATCAATGCGACGGGAGAGTTCTCAAAGATTTCCTCGAAGATATCATTCATACGAGCGTGCTGATCGCGTCGACCAGCTCTTTAGTTGAGTCCGGCTTGGTGATGTAACTCCCGACCACCCCAAACGCGGCTGCCCGAGCGCGGTCATTTTCGTTGTGCGAGGAAGTCAGCATGACGACCACGGTGGAATCCAACGTGTCACGATACTGCTCACAGAGGGCGTTGTAGCCGTCCAGGAACTCGAATCCGTCCTTCACCGGCATATTGATGTCCAGCAAGATCAGATCGGCCGGGGACTGACCTTCACCAAGCTGGTGTTCGATCAGCTTGAGCGCTTCATCGCCGTTGGTAGCCGTTTCGATCGACGAGATGGCGTCGACGTTTCTTAGCGAACGCTGCACCAGATAGACGTAGACCTCGTCATCGTCGACAACAAGAAGCGATTTGGCGTCCATGATCGACTGCCTGGGGAGAGAGGGTGGATCGCGAAGCCGTCGGCACGAACCGCTGTCTACAGGAATCAGGCAGGAGGCGTCGAGAGACGTTTTTCGTGCCCAGGTTGGTCCCTGTGGGGCGTCGAGTAAGCTAGGTGTCACTGCCCTTTTTGGAATGCTGCGGAACCGAGATTCCGATCGGTATGAAGTATTAGCACGCGGAACACTGACGATTTTCACTTCACTCCCAACGATGAAACAAATCACGGCTTCATCTCTGGTGATGGTCTTCACCTCCCTCGTGTCATCAGCCGGCTGGACGCAGACGACCAACAATGCCGCTGAGTCGATCTCGTTGGACTGGTTGCGCGGCGTGGACGAATCCCACGACCTGCAATTTGTCACTGTCGACGAGCACGTCCAACTCGTGAC
>JBCCUO010000561.1:0-3668 GCA_039196805.1 Planctomycetota bacterium
GCAACGATGCGCCGCTGGTCGATCCTGGTCGTCACGTTCGCCTTCAATTCGAAGGCTGGCCTGCGGTTCAGTTCGCCGGTTGGCCGTCCGTCGCCGTGGGAACCTTTGGTGGTGAAGTGATTTCGGTCGATGCGACCGACGACGGGAATGGGCGGTTTCGGATTTTGGTCAAGCCGACCGAAGAGGAGAAATGGCCGGCCGACAAGTATCTCCGTCAAGGCGTTCGCACCAACGGCTGGGTGCTGCTGGAGCAAGTACCACTCTGGTACGAGGTCTGGCGTAACATGAATGGGTTCCCACAGTCGGTCCGCAGCGAAGACGACAAGGACAAACAGAAGAGCCCGAAGACTCCGAAGCTGCCCAAGGCGTAATCGGTGGCAAGTAGCGGAATGTCTGTCCAGAGATCACTCCGTGATCCCGAGCCTCTTCCGCCGCGAAACGCGTCATCGGCACGTTCGCATCGCCGAATCGTAGCGGAACTCGCGGAGAGTTTCGGCGGCGCAAACCGCAACGTGCCAACACAATTGGCCGGGCCGTTGGCCCTACAGGACGTTCTTTAGTAACGATGCCCAGCCCCGACTGGGGTAGCGAACTCCCCGGAACTTCGGCCCTGCCGAAGGTGGATCGTCACTTATCCGTCGACGCTTCCGCTTCGTCAGAAACCCCTTTCTCTGACTTCTCCTCGTCAATCGGCTCGCCGTACTTCTTCACGTACTCGTCGTACTTCCGCTTGGCGTCCGTGAGCTTGTCCAGTGACTTCTTGGGCAGGGCTTTCTTCTGGTCCTCGGTCAGCAGCTTGAGGACCTCTGCATTGAATCGATTCCGATGCATTCGGATCTGCCGAACCGCATAAGCCTGTTCGGAAGAAAGCGAATCCATCGAAAAACTTCGCATGAATTCGTTCGTCGGCTTGCCGATCTCTTTGAGCATCTGTTCGACTTGGGTCAGGCGATCGAGGATCTGATCGGGGATTCCAATGTCTCGCTGGATGGTCGTCACCTTCTCCTGGGCCTCGTTCCCTTTACGCTTGATCGTCTGACGCTGTTCTTCGGTCAGTTCGATTGACTTGAGGAGCAAGAACGCTTCCAACGTGGCCAATCCGTCGCGTTCCTTTCGTTTCCTCTCCAGCATGCGGGCGATCGGATCACGTTTGACCCGGTCTTGAGCTGCTGCGACCGAGCAAAAACAGGTCGACACGATCAACAGGGCGACGAGAGGGCGTTGGGACTTCATGTTTGGGCCTCGGTCATGAGCTGGCAGCGGCAAGAGCCGCTTCAAATTCTTCTAACTGCCGCAACATGGGCGGCGAATGAGGATCAAGCTGGAGCGCTTGTTTCTGCGTGTCGATTGCTTTCTGGAGTTCTTGATTCACATAGTAGCAACGAGCACACGTGTCCAAGTACGCAGAACTACCCGGGGAGAGTTCAAGCGACCGTCGACTGTATTCCAGCGCTTTGGCGAAGTCGCCCTCAGTATTGCTGACCAACCAAGCGTATTCGTTCAGTTGGTTCGCGATGCCGCCGTCATTGCCACGGGCAAACTGGAGGCGGCGATCCTGGGGATTGATCCGATTCTCGTAGGCGATTAGCCGCTGCGCGATCCGCCGCTGCGTCTGTGATTTCCAGGTCTCGTCAGAATCCGTCAGCCGGTACATTTCGATCAAGATGTCAATGTTTAGCGGGTACGAACTGAGCGCTGACTCGAACTGCTGCTTCGCAGCTTCCACGTCGCCCCGCTTCTGGGACATCAGGGCCAAGTGTCGAGCGTACTCGGATTCGATGCTGGGAACGTTGATGTGTCGGTTTAGGCAACGCGAACGAAACTCGTCATCTTTGCGAACTCGGTCAACGAACGGTCCCAAGAGGTCGACAACGTCCTGGTGCATCAGACGAAGCCCGTACGACATCGCAAGCCGACCGCGAGCGCTGGCCGAGGCGACGGAGTCGATGTCCAGCGAGTCGATGACGTGCTTCCATTCTCGCTGGGCCCAAGGGAACCAACCACGCTTTTCCAGTTCCTGAGCGACTTCGGCGTGGCTATTGGCCATCTCATCCAGGGCGCCAGGCGAAAGGGACTCTCGCTTTTCGCCGCGTGGGGGAATCGGATTGATCTCAAAAGCCTGCGTTGCGACCAAGTTCGCTTCGTCCGGCTTGCCCGTCTGCTGAAGTGCTTCCGCGGTGAAGTACAGCAAGAACTGGTTGCCGTCGAACTGACGTACGAACCGCTGCCTCATTCGCAAAATAAAGGCAGGCAGATCATTGTCGATCGCCCAACTGGCCGCATCGATCAGCGATCGCGAAGACGGCTCGATCAGATCCATGTGACTGGCCGCCAATTCCAATCCGCTGTCGGCTTGTCCCGAGCGGGACGCGCGAACGGCGCAGATTCGCACCAATTCCAACAAAAGATCCGATCCAGTGTCCGGCTTGACTCCGCGATCGATTTCGTCGCGAAGCTGGGTGATCAAGATCTGCCAACGGGAATGCTGGTAGTCACCCGCCGACAGATCGGCCGCAAAGGTCTTGAGCCAAACACAAGCCATGCGGTTGGAATTGGCCAATTGTTCGCGAATCGACTCGACATGTTTCCGAAGCACTGCCGGATCTTGGCTGATCGGCTGACGCATGATCGCCAATGCCGCTTTGGCGCTGAGGCGTTCTCGCGGTTCAAATCGGGCCAACCGCACGAGTCCGTCAAATCCTTGGTGTCGAGGCAGTGCAGCTAGACGCGTGATGCGATTGAGCCGCTCGTTCTCGTTCTGGGCGCCGTACGATTCCAAAGCCTCTCGAGCCTGAGGCGGATCGGTCTCTTTGCCCCACCGAACGTCCAAGCTGTTGATCAACTTGCTGACGGTGATCGCGACTTCGATGTCGGGGTGGCCCTGAGCCTTGCGAAGGTCATCGAATGCGGCCAAGCCCATGCGTTTGAGTTGCTGCACAGCTCGTTGGCGGGTCGTATAGCTGGGACTCCCCAGTCGCTCCACCAGTTCGGCCACCGATAGACGCACGACGTGGCGACCACCATCCAACTCAACGTTCTCATCGACACCGGACTCCGATGATCGCGTTGGTGAGGTGACCGGGATTTGCGTCGTATCAGACGAAGGCGAGAGATCCTGCGCGACGCTTTCGGGGAAGGGACAAGCAGCAAAGCTGGTCAACACGAGCCCCAGGGCCCAAGACAAGCGTCCCGATGACGGTCGTCTGTGCGGTAGCGGGGATCGAGGAGTCAAACCGCGAAGGGTGGCAATGATTCGCAGCATCAGCAGCAACCAGCGTCCAGATGGGGGACGGGGTGGCATCCAGCGGCCACCGGTACAGTGCTATGGTACCTGACCTCGCCTGGTTCAGACCAACCGGAAAGCTCATGCCCGCCCGGTTTTGTTCGGGCGTCTTGGCACAATCGGCCCGCTCGCCCTGGCGAGAAGCTGGGTTCTCGCGATTGTTGGCCTCGCGGTGTCAAGAATCGGCTCTCATGATCGAATCCCCGATCCGTAGGCCTTCCGAGCCAGCCTCCCGAGGCTGCGGAATCCAAGTATCCGCCAGCCCCGGAAACCGATACGATGCTCCGGGTTTGCCCAGTCCAGCCTCGTTGCCGACCATCTCTATGAGCCGAAGAACCAAAGCGAACGAGCCCTCCGAGAATGCCCCGTCGGAGGGCTCGTTCGC
>JBCCUO010000562.1:0-3665 GCA_039196805.1 Planctomycetota bacterium
CCACCAACGGATTTCGCAGCGGCGACTGGCTGACGTCTCCGGCAACGATGGCGAACGGGAACGGCGGCGTGGCTAGCTGAGGCCCAAGTTCATTCCATGCGGTCCCCAGCTCGGTTCCTGCGCGTCCGGTGATCCAGCCAAAGACGCGGGTTGGCCCAAGTCGTCGCGCGATACTGGAACCTTGGTTCGGCGGACCCAACATGACCATGGCGTCACAACGCGGTAGGATTCCGGTCGGATCGTCGTCTTGAAGACGAGTGATCAGCCGCCGAACCACAATGTTTCCCATGCTGTGTCCCACAAACTGAATCCGGCACTGGCGCGGCAGTTGACTCAAGACACTCTGCAGTGCCTCGGCGTGCTCGGCCATCGTCGCCTGTGAACTCGCGTATCCGAATCGAATCACTTGCAGAGGATCATCCACGTAGGAAAGAGGAGACGACAACAATCGCGACTTCAACTTCTTCATCGAATGACGAGTCCGCATAAGGCCGTGCAGCAGCACGATCACGCGACTCGGCGCCGCCACGTCGGACGATTCAGGGCAAATCTGTTCCAGCTGGGCCTGGCAATGACCTCGGTCGCCCGAAGTGACACGAAAATCACGTGGATCCAGCAGACGAAATCCACCCAACGCCATGTTCTGCTGGATTCGATAGCCGTCGCGCCACGTGACGTCGGTCCAGAACTGAGCACCTCCAAGTGTCTTGATGGGCGGGGTCATGGGAACATCACGCTACGCGGAATACCTAGATGGCAATGAATGAAACAGCCGAGTGGCGGATCCGTGTCGTCATGCAATCGCGCCGGCAAGGCAGGGCAAGACGCAGTCACAAGGCTGGTTTTGACTAAGAGCCCATGGGTTCACGATCATTCCGTGTTCCGGGCGGCTTTGCCAGCCCCAACGGACGACTATGCTTTGACATCGGAAATCGGTGATCGCTGACCTCGATACAAATCCACCTGAGGAACATCCGTTGGAAATTTGGCCCGCGATTGATCTACGCCACGGCAAGCCGGTTCGGCTTCGGCAAGGTGACTATGATCGGCAAACGATCTTTGGTGACGACCCCGTCGATTTTGCTCGGCGTTGGCAGGACGAAGGAGCGCAACGTCTTCACTTGGTCGACCTCGATGCCGCCCGTGGAGACGATACGCAGGCCAATCGTGAAGCCGTCCAGCGGATCGTCCAGGAAACCGGTTTGCCTTGCCAGATGGGCGGCGGTGTTCGCAGCCAAGAGGCGATCGAGTCTCTCCTGAAGATTGGACTTCATCGACTGGTCGTCGGCTCGTACGCGCTCAAGCATCCAGAGTGGTTTGCCAAGATGTGCGATCAGCATCCACGCAAGTTGGCGGCCGGCATCGATGCTCGCAACGGCATGGTGGCCACCGACGGATGGCTGGAAACCAGCTCGACGCCCGCCGTCGAGCTGGCCATCGATCTCCGCACGCGAACACCCAACGTTGCGGCGATCATCTACACGGACATCGCCCGCGATGGCATGATGCAAGGACCGAATTTTGATGGCTTGGTCGAGATGTCGGGAGCCACCGATGTGCCTTTGGTCGCCAGCGGCGGCGTAACGACGCTGGAAGATGTCCGACAACTGGTCGCCATGGAGATGCCGGCGGCGATCATTGGTCGCTCGCTGTATGACGGGCACATGGAGTTGCGGGACGTTTTGGAAATCGCCAACGACATCGCATGATCAAGGTGCCATCGTGAGTTCGCATTCGCACGTCCACCCCCGATTCGGCCGCGTTCGATTCCTTCGCGCTGGACAGCCACGGGACCACCGTTGGTTGGCCGGATTGCTCAGTCTGGTCACCTTAGCTGTGATGTTGCCGTCCGCCGCGGCGCCGCCGACGTACAAGGAGCTGCCGCCCCGGGGCAACGCCCTGACCGACGCCGCACGCGATCACTTGCAAGAGTCGCGGCAAGCGCTTCGTCGCCGCTGGATCTCCGCATCGCAGAACGACCCAAGACTGCTGGTATGTCGAGCGGACGTCGAGGTCCTGTTGCGAGCGGTCCAATTGGCCGTCGAACAAGATCTGTTCTACAAACCAAGAGATGTGGAAGCAGCGGAAAAGGTGCTGAACGAGGTAGGCCGACGCATCAGCTGGGCCACTAAGCATGCCGCCCAGCTCGATCGTCCGACTGCTCGATTCGAACTGCTCGGATGGCAACGGTCGAAATCCAATGCTCCACAACCCTTGTTGGCCGGGTTTGTTTCACGCATCGATGACTCGGTCCAACCGATGGGCATCGTCGTCCCTGCTGGTTTCACCCCCGATGACGGCCGGGCACGACGGCTGGATGTTTGGCTCCATGGTCGAGGCGACACCAAGGCAGAAGTTCCTTTCGCTGTCGAGCGGATGAGCAAACTGGGGCAGTACACGCCCGAGGATACGATCGTGCTGCACCCCTTTGGAAGACATTGCAACGCATACAAGTTTGCCGGCGAGACCGACGTCTTCGAGGCAATCGAAGCGGTTCGAGCCAGGACAACCATCGATCCTCGGTTGGTTTCGATTCGTGGTTTTTCCATGGGAGGTGCCGGTTGCTGGCACCTGGCAGTCCACCACCCCGGAAGCTGGTTCGCGGCAAATCCAGGCGCCGGCTTCGTCGACACCTTGGTCTACCAAGGCTGGAAGCGCCCCGATCAGATCCCCTTTCCCATGACGGCTGCGCAGCGAAAACTGATGAATTGGTATGACGTGCTGCCTTGGTCCGGCAACGTCGTCAACACCCGGCTGATCGCCTACAGCGGCGAATTGGACAAGCAAAAGCAAGCGGCCGACCGGATGCAGGAACGCTGCGAGCGGCTGGGCATCACTTGGCCCCATGTCATTGGCAAAGAGATGGGGCACAAGATCAATGCAGAATCAGCGGCAACGATCCAGCGGGAAATGGCCCAGTGGCAACGAGAAGCCGGAGAGGAACAAGGTCCGAGCCGCGAGGTCGACTTCACAACTTATACACTGCGTTACCCCGGAGTGGATTGGATTGAAATCACAGGGATCAAGCAGCATTGGAAGCGCAGTCGCATCCGAGGATCACTCAACGAGCGAACCATCCCTGACGTGATTATCCGTACAGACTCAGTCACCCGCTTTCGTCTGGACTTTCGTGGCTCGCAGTGGCCAGGCAAAAGCGACTTCGACCAGGTCCCCGTGATCGTGGATGGTCAAGTGATCGAAGTGCCGTTGACCGACGGCGTTTTGCAGTGCGAGTTCCAACGCCAAAAGGACTGGCAGTTGATACACGACACAGATGACTCACCCCAAGCGCTTCGGAAGCATCCGGGACTGCAAGGACCGATTGACGACGCGTTCACGGACCGGTTCTTGTTCGTCCTGCCCAGTCGTCCTGCCAGGCACGGCCAAGTGGAACGTTGGATCCAACGAGAGATTCGATTCGCTCAAGATCGCTGGAAAGAGATCATGCGTGGCGATGTCCGCACCGTGCTGGACACCGAATTGACCGAAGAACATATCCTGAACAACCATCTTGTCTGCTTTGGCGACCTGCAGAGCAATCGGTACCTTGCCCGAATCACGCAGAGTTTACCCGTCCGTTGGAACGAGCAACATATCTCAATCGCAAGCCAGCAAACCCCATCGACGAATCACGCCCTGGCATTGTGCTATCCCAATCCCCTGAA
>JBCCUO010000563.1:0-3663 GCA_039196805.1 Planctomycetota bacterium
CACGAAACTCGTGCCGGCCATGATTCGACTTGAATTTCTTGTCATAGACCGAACGGACCGTCCCGGAGGTGGTCACCCACAGGACGTCGCTACCACCGGGGTTACCGATCACATCAATGTCGGAGCCCGGCATCACGCTCGTCTCTGACATGTCGATCGCCTTGGCACCGGAAGGCAGCTTCGGTAGCTGAATCAGAGCCAGATCACGCTTTCGATCAACGGCCACGACCTTGGACGGTTGAGCAAGCTTGACCACGTTGTCCAAGTAGTACTTCCGTTTGACCCTCGGCATCCCACCCGACATCTCGGGAAAGAAGACCACCGCCGTTCGACTGTCACCAACGACATGTGCGTTGGTCAGGACGAGACGTTTTTCTGCGTCGATCAACACGCCTGTTCCCGTGGAGGTCTCATTGTCGGCATCGCTGGTGATGATCCAGGTCGTCGACGAGAGCACCTGCTGGTAATGATTCGCGCTGGCGAATGCGGTCCCCACGAGCAAGCTGAAGACCAAGAAGACCAAGAAGCGAAACGTGAAAGACTGCCCGCCATTGAGCAGATGACACTCGGAGTCAGTGGAAGGGTCTCGAAACATCGGATTTCTCGAAGGCTGTATGGTTTGCGGCGAGGGAGCTTGTTTTGGGCGACAACCTGCCAAGCGAGAATAGCTGACAGATGTTACGTCAATTTCCGTCGCTCGCGTCGCATTTCGTTGCTCCTGGGCTCTTCCCAGGACAAGCCCGGCGAGACACTGTCGACAGACCACTCCGTGGTCCCAAGCCACATCGCACTGCGATGCGTTTCAGTCGGTCAAATCGTAGCGGAAGCCGGGTAGGCTTTCGAAATCGCGACCAACCACGATCAAGCTACCCACCTAGGCCGAAACTCTCCGCGAGCTCCGATACGAGTTCGGCGAAGCAGCCGCGTAGCGATCGAGCCTAGCCCACGGAGTAGGCTGGCTACCTTCGCTCCCGCCGACAGCTAGTTTAGGGTGCTTTCTTAAAGACCATCCTGGCGGCGACTTCGCCGCTTTTCTTTTGCACCGAAAACCGAAACTGGTTAGTCGAGAGCTGATCGATGCTTCCGAAGAGGCGTGTGCCATCGCGTCCAGCGAGCGTGAGCTTCGCACCCAACAACTCAGTTTTCCCTGACGAAACCGACGATTTTCCACCACGAAGATGGACCAACTGGAACGTTTGGTCCTTTCGAATCTGAATCGCGAACGCTGAACCGTCTTTCAAGGAAGTCGACCAACGACCGGACAACCAACTGATGGTGACTGGCGTTGGTCGAGAAACTTGTTGATCGCGGGACGCGATTGGTTCAGGTCGCACGTCGGTTTTGCCCGATCCCAGCAACGGAGCGAGGTCGGGGTCGTCCTGAAGACGCTTTCGATCCAATCTGGCGTCCTCGTCTTTCTCTAAGACTTCGACCCTTTGCGAGTCAAACACGGACGGCATCGAGATACGCGAGAGCAAGTTCTCTTGTGCCGAAACCGGGGACACGGTCATCCCGCTGGCGAAGACGACGAGCAGAACTAGGGTGCAGCAGCGCATGACGGGGACTCGGCAAATCGATCGACAAAAGCGGGCCAGTGTCAGTCAGTGGCCATTCGGAAGTCCAAGCGTAGACCCAAGTGATTTGTTACTCGTCAGCTGTCATGGACTCCAACAAATTCGCGGCGTAAGCAACTCCTAGTCACTGAAGTGGTCGGTCGACAGTGTCGTCCGCCTTCTCCGAAGGCGCGGCTTGAAGGCGATTGGCCAAAGGCCGGCCAGTACGCTTCGCGGAGAAAGCGGCTCGGGCTCACGGAGTGAGCTGTCGACGTCGGCTCGGGACCAGGGAGTGGCGGGTCGACTTTTGCTTTTTCGGTAACACCTCAATTCATCCGACGCTTGGCTTCTCAGTGAAGCAACTTTGGGAAAACGGCGAGGCACCGGCAGCTCCAGTTTCTCCCTCCTTTTGAAACTGCCGGACGTTGGAGAATGAATGATGTTGAAACGAATCCTTTTCGCCGCCGCTCCGTTGATGTTGATTGCCGGATCGGTCACGGCTGATGACAACCTGCTGGCTTCGATTGCCATGCTGGATGCCAACACCGCCGATGCCACCATGGAATCAGAGGCCGGCGATGACCTGATGGGTGCTGCGGACGTGGACGCCCTTCTGAGCGACGGGGAAGAAACCAGCGACGAAGAAGCGATCGCAGCCTGCTTTCGCCGCATCGGATTCGGCTACGGTTACGGCGGCTACCGAGGTTACCGCGGCTACCGAGGCTTCAACAGCTGGCACAGCCCGATCTACCGAGGCTACAACCACTGCCACTATCCAGTCGTACGCCACTACCGCCCGATCAGCTATAGCTGCTTTACTCCGGTCTACTCCAGCTACTGGGGTTGCTGGTAAACCGCACCAGTTAGGCGAACCGTACGCAGACATCGACTAGCCCGACGATCCGCCTCGAAGCGGTCGCCGGGCCTTTTTTATGCCACCCCTCCACCTATCACCTACGCCCGAGAGGACGACTCCCATGAACCGACTCCATCTTCTGTCCTGGATGATCAGCACCTGCCTGGTGACATCCAGCGCTGTGCGTGCTCAAACCGTTCCGACATCGCAGATACTCCAGACTGGATCGACCTGCGACCATGTGATCCGGCAAGTCGCACGTCACGGCGTTAACAACCGTTTTGATCGATCGACGCTACCCTCGATGCATCACGGTGGCCCGCTCGGTCCTTTTGCGTTTCCGCTCAGTGAACTCGGCGATCTGGAAATCATCGACGTTCGCCAAATCGCCCATGAAGAAGCGAATTGCGGTCCGAAGTTCGCAATCACCATTTCCAACCAAAGCTCGCGAGCGGTCAAGGACTTTCACGTTGCGGCGACCGCTACGTTGGGAGCGATTCACCGCAGCTCTCCCGTCGATACTGTACGCGTTGCCTGCGTCAAGGCGGGCCAAGCCGTGGAAGTGCACGTCACACTTCCCATCGAAGCGTTCGCGATGGGAAATCGCAACGGGCAGGTGATCGGGTTTCAGAACCTGATTGTCGTCATCGACTGCTTTGACGAGTTGCTGGAGACGGATGAAGCCAACAACGTCAAAGCCTACCGCCAGAGCGAACTTCCGACGGTGCCCGTGGCCGAGGTCCCTGTTGTGACGGACATCGACACCGTGAACGAGCAACCGTCGGTTGTCCAGTCCGCCCCCTTCGATGACGCGCCCATTCCAAGCGATCCACTCCGATCGGCGCTGAACAAGGTTCAACCCCAAGGGGGCTAGGGGGAAAGCGATCAGAGTGCGCCGGGTAGTCTAACCTGACCCTCGGACACCAAGGCAAGTGTGCCGGTTTCTGAGACCAGTCCAACACCCATCAGGCTGTCGCCACGCGGATGATGCAGTGATCGCATTAGCCGGAGCTGAACCATCAGCCGCTACGCGCAAGCGTGTCGGGTTCTGCAATCAGCTGAGAACCAGACAGGCTGGCGCCAAGCGGCTGACGCAGTGATCGCATTGACCGGTTTTGATCCATCAGCCGCTACGCGCAAGCGTGTCGGGTTCTGCAATCAGCTGAGGACCAGACAGGCTGGCGCCAAGCGGATGATGCAGTGATCGCATTGACCGGATTTGATCCATCAGCCGCTACGCGCAAGCGTGTCGGG
>JBCCUO010000564.1:0-3660 GCA_039196805.1 Planctomycetota bacterium
CGAGTGTTTGCGTTAGGGTCTGGTTTGATACCAGCCACCGAACAAAGATCTGACTGCGGAACAATTCTAGAAGCAGCGAGTTTCGAGTGGACGCTGGCTGGACTGAATCGACCTCGCGCCAGAGCAGTGGCCCCAACTGCTCTAGACCAGCGGCACCGGAAGTTCTCGCGATTTTACTTAGAAGCTTCGCTTTTTCATTGTCATTGGAGCTTGCGATGACCGATTCGATGGCCTGAACATTCTTGGTCTCAATGAATCGCGAAAGAACCATCGGATGAGTCATGAACTGACCTTTGATGGCAGTTTTTGTCTCCGGTGACTTGATCTCGTCGATCGCTCTTTCGATCGCCCCCGACTCTTTGGCATCAATCAACACGGATAGCAGGCGGTCTTCGTGCACGATCACGTTTAGCAGCTGCTCCCGTTGCTTGGCGGGAACGCTTGCGTTGCGAAACCCCTTTAAAACCTCCAGCCGCGCCGTCGCCTTCAGCTGATCGGACAGGCGGCGATTGGCCAGCACATCGATCCAACAAGAGAACTGCTTGTCGATCTCGGCGAGGGCATCGATTCTGCGAAAGAGCTCATCCGACTGCTTGTCCATGGCTATCCGATTTGACAGATTTTGGTTGCGAGCGATGCACCGGAGCAACCTCGCCCGCTGATCCTGGGAACCAGCGACATCGCTTTGCCGCAGGATCAGTGAAATCAACTTTTCAATCTGCTCGGAGCTTCTTGGGCGAATCCGCGACACCGTTTCCACGAACCGCTCGCGATACGTTTCGTTGTTCGACTGAAGTAGTCCAAACAGTAGTTCTGAGGCCAGGTTGTCGGTCAGCGACAGCACGTCGTCGATGTAATTCGGGTTTTGATGCAGCATCGAATTCAGCTGATGCTTCTGCGTGTCGGGCAGCATCCTGATCTGACCCGCTAGCCATCCAAAGAACTCCTCCGCGGGAATCGACTTTCGCGCGTCGGGTACCAGCAAAATGGTCCGCAGATGGGTGTACCCAACGGAATCCTTGGTCTTCACCAGAGCGGCGAGCAACTCTTGTAGCTGTGGAACGTGTTTGCCAGCATCGGTTCCCAACTGCTTCAGCCGCGCGGAGATGTAGGCAGATCGCACGGCCGCGTTGGGATGATCCAGCAATCGGGTTCCAATCTGGTCCTGCGTTCGCTTGGCCTTCGCGCTTCCCCTGGTGGGCCGAAAGATCAGCGTGATGGCTTGGATCTGATCCGCTTCATTTTGTAGCTCCCCCATCAAGTCGACGATCATTTCCTGACTGAGACCCTCAATCAAATTCGACGCGATGCGTTGGTCGAGTAGAACGCGGCGCGCAACCTGTTCCTTGGTCACTCCCAACTCGATCAGCTTGGCGAGGTGGCCCTGATTCGCCAGAGCGACTAGTGCTGCGCCACTTCCCGAGATGGCCGACGCGACGTTCCGTTGTTCTTCGCGAGAGCGGGCGATGTTCAGTAGCGCGATCAAACCATCGGCGCCCCGCTGTCGAACGAGAATCTCAAACACCATGTTGGACGCCAGAATTGTAGACATGCCACGCCAACGAGACTGACCTGGCAAATTGTCAAAGTAGGTAATCAACGCGTCCAAGTTTCCGGCGTTGCAGATCTGGCTAACCACCATGACGTCAAAGATCACCAAGGAACGGTCGTCCCACTGGTCGTCACGTTCGCCGCGGGATGCGGAAAGCAACAGCGGCAACCGTTTTCCCACCAGGAAATGACGTTGGCCGTCATTATCGCTCAACACCCACTTGGCCAGTTGCTGCCGTATCGTATCCGAGCGTTGCACCCGAATGACTGAGACCACACGTTCATACGCTTGCTGACGCATCAGCCCTTGCAACCCATTGAGCTTCGCCCGTGGATCACTTGATCGCAGCTGGCGCAGGGCGTCGGCAATACTAGCGGGTGTTCCCGGCAGCAAACCCAATTGCAGGTCGCGGTCGATCTGTTCGGCGCGGACCTGGATCTCCAGATCCGACGAATACTTCGCCGCCTTGGCAATCGCTTCGGCCGCCAAAGTTCCCATTTGACGAAGCTGACGAGACGCTTCGGTGCGCTCGGCCAAGCGAGGTGCCCCGAGTTGGGCGATCAGTTCATTGATTCGCTGCTGTTGCTGAAAGGTCGGCTGGTCAGATCCTTGAACCGGAACGTCCGCGTCCTGAGCGAGCGAGGCCGAGGAAAACGCCGTCATCAGACAGAGCCATGACGCGGCCCATCGCAACGCCAGGCAACCACCAGGAGAGTGACCGGATCGACGCATGGATAGAACTGCCTGAGGAAGGTTTGGTCGGCGATGGCGAACCGTTCATTGTGTCTTTGCAGCTACATTGTGGACATTCCAGGGCAGGAATGCCAACATGAACGGGTCCCCTTGCCGAGAACGAGATGGAATCGACCGCGGCTCCAATCGCACCGAAGAAACGCCTGGGTAACCTTTGGCGTCTTATCCGCACGCTGATGATCAGCTACGCCGTTGTTCTGATCGCTCTGGTGTGGATGGAATCCCGGTTGCTTTTTCCGGGTGCCTACCAACGGCCCGAGTCGCTCACCGCGATGCCGCCGGTGGAACCATTTGAGTTCACGAGCGGTGGCCAATCGGTCACCGGGTTCGTGATGGAACGGCCGCTTTGCGACCACACGATCCTCTTTTTTCACGGAAACGCAGTGCACAGCGTGCAACTGCAGCCGTGGTTGATGCGACTTAGTGAGTCCTGCAATGCGACCGTCGTCGCCGCCGAGTATCGTGGCTTTCAAGATCCCGACGTCACGCCGACCGAAGACAACTTGATTCAAGATGGTTTGGCCGTGCACGCTGAAGTGTGTCGACGCTACGACTTGACGCCCGATCAACTGACCCTCTACGGCCGATCGCTGGGTGGCGGCTGCGCCGTCGCGGTGGCTCAGGCAGTTGGTGCACGCAAATTGGTGTTGGACCGAACCTTCGATTCCGCCGTCGGCGTCGCAGCATCGCGGTACTTCATGTTTCCGATTCACATGGTGATGAGCAACTCATTCGACTCTGCGGGTCGAATTCAAGCGTACGACGGACCGCTACTGCAGGTACACGGAACGCCAGACGAAGTGATACCAATTGGCCACGCTCGCAAACTCTTTTCCATCGCTCCTAGTCCCAAGAAAACGTTCTTGGAGCTTCCCGGTTTGCTTCACAACGACCCCTTTGACGACAGCCAGTTGGTTCAGGTGGCGAATTGGATCAAGAAATGAGGCCGATCGCACTCCAGGGGCGTCCCGATCCACCTTCGCTGAGTCCGGGGCCCGACTTGCTGGGTGCGGAAGTCCCAGACATTTGCCTATCCCAGTCCGCAGGACTGTGACCTTCTACTTTCCACGCTTGGTCTTCTGAAGCAGCGTCTCACGCTGCTGGCGAAACCGACCGGAAATTTCGACGGCCTTTTTGCGATCGTCCGGCGAGTCGTCCCAGAACTCCTGGACGACCTTCTCGCAGTTTGGATAGTGCGAACCGTCGTCACCGATCTCCTGGCGAAGTTCCGCCAGTTGCATCTTCAGTTGATCTCGAACGCCCTGATAACTCGGGTTGTCGTAGACGTTGTTCAGTTCATCGGGGTCACGAACTAAGTCATAAAGTTCCCAGGCGGGTGGAGTTTGGTTCTCGCC
>JBCCUO010000565.1:0-3652 GCA_039196805.1 Planctomycetota bacterium
CAACAGGTTGCCGCAACAAGAGGGTCGGCGGGCGCGGGCGACTTGGCCGAAGGAATCTACCAGGCGCTGGTGACGACCGTGGGTGGCCTGATTGTCGCGATCCCCTCTTTGGCCGCGTACGCGGTGTGTCGAAACCGAGTCGATGCGTTGATCGCTGACGCCGCCTATCAAGCGCAACATGCTTTGGCACCCATCAAGCGAAGGCCGGCACGCCAAGTCAAAAAGGGCTGAGCTGCTGCGGCATCATGAGCCGCAGTGCGCGAGCACGCGTCCTGCTTAGGTGATCTAAAGTTTCACAAGTCCCGTGCTGGTGCACAGCGCTGCGGTGCTCTTGCTCGTCATCGATTCTCGAATCGTGAAACTGCCTTGAGAGGAGCCTCAACCGGAGGTCTTCGACGACGAGCACCGTCGAAGCGACTGAGCAGGAGCACGAGCACGACGGAAAAGGAACAAAAGCCGCCAGCGCTCTCCTGTCGCTCGATTTGCTAAGCCGGACGCTCTCGCGAGCGCGCGGGTTCTTCGCGTGGCAGAACGCGGCAGGCTGGCGTTAAGCGGCCGATGAGACGGCCCTCCGCAGCCGAGGACGCGATGTGTTGGCCTGCGTCCGATGCTCCCACAAGCGGGAAGGGAAGTCGCCCTTCGTCACGGGCTGTCGACTCGAGCGTGCCGACCAACCTCTCCCGGAACTCGAGGGTCGTGAACGCCGATCAAGCCCAGGTCGTTGTCGCGGGCAATCGCTTGAGTGATGCCACTGCTGCCGATCGTCTTGATCTTGTGACCACGGGACTTCAAGTCATCGATTCGCTCTGGTGACAACGCCTGTTCCACCAAGACCTGGTCCGGCTTCCATTGGTGATGAAAACGTGGGCCAGCGATGGCGTCTTGTAAAGTCTGCTGTCCGTCTAAGCAGCGTAGAATCATCAGCAGGACCTGCGTGATGATTTTGGGGCCTCCCGCAGCACCGACGGTCATCACTGGCTGGTCATCCGGCCCTAGAATGATCGTCGGACTCATGCTGGAAAGTGGGCGTTTACCGGCTGCCACGGCGTTGTTTTCAGCACCGACCAGCCCGAAGGCGTTGGCAACACCCGGTTGGGCCGAAAAGTCGTCCATTTCGTTGTTCAGCACCACTCCGGTGCCGGGGACGATGACCTTAGAGCCAAAGGATGTGTTCACGGTCTGAGTGATCGCGACCCAGTAGCCCTCTTCGTCAGCTGCGGCGATGTGCGTGGTGTGACGACCAAAAACGGCGGGATCAAACGGTAGAGGGTCGCCATACGAAGGCACTTCGCTGCTACGTTTTGGATCGATCCGCATGGCAAGGCTGCGTCCGTATTCTTTGCTGACCAACCCTTTGGGCACGGTGACGAAATCAGCGTCGCCCAGCCAATGGGCACGATCCGCGAACGCCAGCTTCATCGCTTCGACAATCACGTGCTGAGCTTGAAGTGGGGCATCGCGATAAAGCCCAGGCAGGTCGAACGACTCCAAGATGTTCAAGATCTGCGCAACGTGGACGCCACCGGAACTGGGCGGCGGGAAACCGACGATCGTGTGCTCGCGATAGCGTGTCCGGATCGGCTGGCGGATCACTGGCTGATACGAGGCAAAGTCGTCAGCCGTGATTAGGCCCCCGTTTGAGCTCATCCACTGGCCGACCTGTTGAGCAAATTCGCCGCGATAGAACCAATCGATTCCTCGACTGGCAATCTGACGATAGGTTCGCGCCAGGTCGGTTTGGACCAAAGTCTCACCCTCGACGTAGGGCGATCCATCGGGCTTAAGCAGTGTTTGTTTTGACCCTGCAAATCGAGCGAGCTTACTGGCCGTGGTGCGCAGATTCCGGGCGTAGATGCGATCGATTGCAAATCCATCTTCGGCAACGTTTGCGGCTCGGTTCAATGCCGCCGCGATTCGTGTTCGCCCCAACGTCTTGAGCGCCAAGTCGTAGGCTGCCAGGGCGCCAGGGACGGCGACCGCCAGCGGTCCGGTCGTACTCAACTCGGCGACCGCTTTGCCGTCGCGCTGAAACATGTCCGGTGTGGCGGCCGCGGGTGCGGTCTCGCGGCCATCGATCGCCGTGAAAGACCCATCGGGGGAACGCACCAAGATGAAGCATCCGCCACCGATTCCCGAGTTGTGATTGTCAACTACACCAAGCATCAGAGCGGACCAAATGGCCGCGTCGACCGCATTTCCACCTCGTTGAAACGCGGCCATTCCGGCGTCCGTTGCAATCGGTTGCACCGTCGCGATCACGCCTTCCGCCTTGGCGGCTGTCGCTTGACCAGAGGATTCCTTTGCTAGCCGGTCATCCCCGATGACAAGGCTGTTGATAGACAGCAGCAATAGAAGCAGGATCCCTGGCAGAGCTCGAGGGTGTCGCTGGGAGCACGATGAGGCGGTTCCAAGAAGGTGATGCATCTGTCGTTGGATTGTCTGTGTTCACGTAAGACTTCGGCAGCGCATCAATCTAGTCACCGTGACTGGAGTCGTGTGCCGCAATCCGATGATCGTCCTCAAATGAGTGAGCCTGGGGGCGGTGATGTTGAAGCCAGCAGTCGGCTGTCGCTTCATCGTTCAATCAGTCTTGGTCCAATGCGTTGACAAGCCGATCAAACTCGGCATCGCAAGTGAACAACGCCGACGAAAGCGTGGCTCGCCGGCGCGGGCACGACAGTTGCAACTGCCTAACAAACCCCAGGTCGATCGTGCGAACGGTGACGTCGGCTAGCGGCAATGACCAAGCACGTCCTGTGAGCAGTCCCCCCGGGACATGGAGTTGCCCATTGTCGATCTCGATCCGTTTTGCCGAACCTGATCGGGCACGAAGCAGCGTGATCGACACCCCGATCCCCACGATTGCGACTGTGACTCCGACCAACAGAACTGCCCAAGCCGGCAACGGATTGCCAGCGAGTTCGATCTCATCGCGAGTGAACCAAGCGATTGGAAACGCAAGGATACCGGTCGCCAACAAAATCCAAACTACCCACCCTAGACTGGCGCGGAGACGTCCGTATTCCCATGTCTGGGCGTGGTCGCTAGGTACGTCAGGGTCCATGCTGCGTGCATGCCCGACTTCATCGGGCTCTCCCGTGCGGAGTCAAATTCGCGGCGCTGTAATCCGATTTCGAAGCAAGGGAGATCATAGGCTCATGGCCCGCCGAGCTGTTGGAAGCCTATCCAAAAAAAAGTCCGGGGCAGATCGTGTGCCCCGGACCGTTCACATGACTTTTTGATTTTCGATTGACAGTGCTTAGAGCATGCCGCCGATCTTGGCACACAGGTCAGCCGTGCGGCAGCTGTACCCCCACTCGTTGTCGTACCAGCTGACAACCTTGGCCAACTTCCCAGTCCCGCCCAGGACCTGAGTGAAGTCCGCAGCAAAGATGCTGCTGTGCGGGTCATGCACAATGTCGCTGCTGACCAAGGGGTCCGTCGCGTAGAACAAGATGCCCTTCAAAGGGCCCTCGGCGGCAGCCTTGATGGCACCATTGATCGAGTCCGCATCGGCGTCTTTGGCCAAGTTGACTGTCAGGTCCACGACGCTTCCGGTCGGCACAGGCACTCGCATCGCGATGCCGGTCAGCTTGCCCTGCAACTCAGGAATCACCAGACCAACGGCTTTCGCTGCACCGGTCGAAGTCGG
>JBCCUO010000566.1:0-3651 GCA_039196805.1 Planctomycetota bacterium
AACATCGGGGCCGAGAGGAGGCCGACTGCGGAGGCTGCATCCAGAGGTTCTGCCGCGCCGGTTTAGCCCGGAGGGCGGTACATCGTTGCCGGTGGTGTCAACCACCGGAAGATGAATGCAAATCATCTCATAGCCCGGAGGGCGGCACATAGCCACGTGCTCGCCCCGCAGCGATGTGCCGCCCTCTGGGCTCAATGCCCGCGGTGACACCACCCGGTGGTTGACACCACCGGCAGAAATCTGTCGCCCTCCGGGCTATTTTCACGCCCGTGTATCGCTTGTTCAGATGCGTCGACCCCGTCCCAGATTTTCTCGAATCCAATGCATCCGTAAAACTGTTTGGCAGCCTCGTCGTCCTCTTCGCCGTAGCGGGAGAATCTACTTCCCATACTCGGCATTGTCTTCTTGGGTTTTTGATGCCGCTTTGCCAGCGAACGGCCCGCGTCACCCAACGTATTCGATCGAGAGGCGATGAACGTCGAGTCGATCGTCTTCAAAGATCGGTGCGGTCATTGGTCTTCGATTCGAGTACAAGTAGGATTTATAGTCAAAATCTTAAAGACCCCGATAGCTATCGGGGTAACCATGGCCAAGCTTGACATTGACGCTGGTTATCACGGCGAATTGATCGATGACCTTGCGTTCATCGCTCCCAATGCCGTTGTGCGTGGGCAGGTCACCTTGGAAGCTCACTCCAGTGTTTGGTTTGGCGCCATCGTGCGTGGTGACACCGAAGTCGTTCGCATCGGCAGCCGGACCAATGTTCAAGACTTGTCGGTCTTGCACGCTGATCCCGGCGTCCCCTGTTTGATTGGTGCGGGCGTTACGATCGGCCATGCCGCGGTCGTTCATGGCGCAGCTGTTGGTGACGGAGCGTTGATCGGGATTCGATCCGTGGTTTTGAACGGTGCCACGATCGGCGCCGAGGCGATCATCGGTGCCGGCGCGGTCGTGACCGAAGGGACGGAAATCCCGCCAGGTCACTTGGCGGTCGGAGTCCCGGCGCGGGTCGTACGGGAGCTGACCGATGAAGACCGCCTGAGGTGTCGACGCACGGCAGAGCACTACGTCCAGGCTTCACGGGCCTACGCCGCGATTCGATCAAGTGACTCCGGTTCGAAGTCGGAGAACTGACGACGACTCATCGGCGGCGGTGCGTTGCCTGATCAAAAACATGCCTGACCGCGCGTCCGCTGATCGTTACCTTTTCAACCAACAGCAGCGCGACCTTTTCAATCGCCTCACGGTGTGTGTCGTCCGACAACAAGTGTTCGGTCTTGTCCAGTAGTCTTCGATGCATTCGTTCAAACTGCGATCGGCTGCCCGCCCGATCGCAGAGCAGGCGTCTAATATCAAGAAGATCTTGCTCCGCTCCACTTGGGCAATACCGACCGCTGAACTGGGCTTCGGCCACCATCCCCGCAAAGAGAATCAAAACGGTGTCGTCCAATTGATGCTTTGACGCCTTCGATCGGCCCTTCTGAAGCTCGCAGACGCCCAGTCGAGCAGCTCCGAATTGAGACTTCCCCGGTTTGATCGTCACCTTGTGGATCAAACGGCCCAGCGACAACGCCGCGACCGCGTGCCCTGCTTCGTGATAGGCAATCGCCAGCATCCGATCGTCGACGTGGTCGTTGCCCGCTTCGGACTCCGGGGGCTGCAATTCGGGCTGTTCATCCATGCGGCTGATTGTACCGATCCCGCGGCCAGAGGCGCTGAGCTAGAATTCGTGCGGTCTCTTTACTGACAAAATTCGACGTCTATGTTTCCGGTTGATCCCTCGCTCTTTTCAAACGTCACCTCGGCGGTGCAGCGAACCAGCAGCTTGCCAGGGGGAGCGGTTCGTGGTTTGCCGGGCGGGGCGGTCTTGGATGGGCTGCAAGGCGTCGGATCGTTTGGCTCGGACGTGGTCGAGGCGCACACGGAATTCAAGCTCGGGCGCATTCATTCCGCTCTGCAGCGTGTTCGCCAGCTGGAGTCGCAGTTCAACGGCATCGCGGGACGTTGGCATTCGATGGCGAATTCGATGGTCTCGTCCGCTAAGCAGGGGCGACAGCAAGTGCCTCTGCAGAAGCTGAACGACATCAAAGCGGCGCAGATCAAGATGCAGCAGCTGACGGGTCCCGCCAGCAAGGCGTTTCGGGATCTGGTCTCGGCGCTGGAGCACGCAGTGGCGATGTCAGGCCGCTCTTCCGACCCGGACGATGAGGAAAACGACCAAGAGCAAACCAGCAAAGCAGATGATCGTTCTCCCGATACTCAGACACCATCCGAGACACCGGTGTCGTCCAGTGCATCAGCGTTGGTGGCCGCCTCCAACCCAGACGAACCGGACTTGGACCTGCTGGGTCAGTTCGCGACCAACTACCGGTTCGGCGCCAAGCTTCAAATCAAGGTTGGCAAGGACAAGCGGAAGAGAATCGAACCCAAGCTGGAAGAGAACAAGTTCTATTTCGTTTCTGGTTTTAGTCCGCCACGAGTCATTCGGGTGCGAGAAATCCAGCCAAAGGCGGTGCTGATCTTTGACACGCATCTCTCCGGCGAGGCCTTGCTGGAAGCGCCCAGGCTAATGGGCCTGATCCTGAAAGGGATCTGGCGACTCGAGTCGAAGTGACCGCTTGTTGGCAAGGTCCAGAACGCCGGCTCGTCTCCACACGACGCCGAAGGTCTATTTCTTTGAGCGCCGGCCGCCGCGTGGACGATTGAATCGGATCAGGCAGCCGACCGCGGGAGTTTCCGCGGTCGCGATCGCATCGCCAGCCAACAAGTCGTCGATCGCCGGGACCAAGGCTGGCTTCTTGTCAGCGTCGACCAGGCCACCCATGTAAACGATCTTTCGTTGTCCATCGAGCAGAAAGCTCTCGGGCGTCGTCTTCGCACCGTATTGCTTGGCGACTTCCTGACTGGCGTCGTACAGATAAGGGAACGGAAACTTCTTTTCCTCCGCTCGCTCTTTCATTGCAGGCAGTCGGTCGTCGACGATCGTATTGACGTTGATGGCCACGACGGCCAGTCCTTGGCGCTGATACCGATTGGCAATCGAAATCAGTTCGTCTTCGGCGTCGACCGCATAGGGACAGGAGTTGCAGGTAAAGACGACCAGTATCGCTTTGTGTTTGGCCAGGTCCTTGAGCGAATGCGAAGCCTCGTCGGTTCCAGGCAGTTGGTCCCAAGATGGTGCCGCATCGCCGATGCTGAGCACTCGGTTGTACTCGCCTGCGATAGCCGGGTTGAACGCGCCGCACACCAAGCAGGCGGCAATCGCCAGGAAGAACGGAATCGGTCCGTGTGTACGGATCGGCTCTGGCGTCGAGGAAGGCTTCATGGATTTGAGTTTTCAAGCGAGTGCTAGGGTCCCATTGAACGTTCGGTTTTGCAGGAAGCTATCCCAACCCGAAGCGTCAGCGAGGGATCTCACCACATAGTATCCCAACCCGACGCGTCAGTTTTGAAGGAGAGGAAACTCCCCGGCCGAGGGCACCGACGCGCAGCGTTGGTCTGCGTCCGACCCTGCCGCAAGCGGGAGCGTGACTTAACTAGCGCAACTTCAATAGTTGCGCGTCGGTTTGGGATCCGTCCAGCGCTCTCAAGGCACTAGTCGAGGGCTTCGACTTTCCAGATCTCGTCGGCGTACTGCCGAATCGTCCGGTC
>JBCCUO010000567.1:0-3646 GCA_039196805.1 Planctomycetota bacterium
CGAATGCGTAAGCTGTCCAATTCCGGCAACGCCGCGACTCGCTGCAGAAGCTTGTCCGACGGACGGCTTACATCAATCAGTCTCAGGCGCTCCATCGACCGAGCAATCCCTGTTGGAAGTTGCGTCGCAATTACGGCGGGCAATCGACTGGACACGAAGCAGCTGCCCGACCGCCTGATCTGGCGAGCCAATCGCTGATCCTGCACCCAGTGCCACTGGTACCAACCCCAAACCGCGATCGGCAGGGCCAAGATCGCCACTGCAAACGCGAGATCGAATCGGCTCTTCGTTCGGGCGGGCCGCGATGAGCCCATGATCTTTCGATTGCGAAAGCGCACGAAAAAGAACAATGCGATCGAAACGGAAATCGCTATGGCCGCGTTGCTGACAAGACGCACGGGCGACCAATAGCGTAGCTCCGGATCGCCTTCCTTTTCGTAACGGATCAGGAACCTGAGCGGCCAACCCGCCATCGACTGAGAGACCTCCTGGTCGGCATTGATTGCGTACATTGAATCAGTCTGTTCGCCAACCCAATATCCGTCGCGATGGACGTACTGGTACGGAAGATTGACCACGATCATCAGCGCGAGAACCACGACGGAGGCAGCCACTGCAACCAGAGGGTGACTCGAACGGCGGCGTTTGGTCTCAGGCAAGCTCATGACTTCCAAATCTGGGCGTCGACCAACTGCTGCGTCGCTTTCTCAGCCCAACCTTGGTTGGCACTCGGCGACGCCGGACTGGGATGCAGAATTCGAGCGACCGAGCAGTCCAGGCCACCAAGCTCAAGGCAACGTTTCAAACAGGACTCCGCATAGACGCCGATGCCCACAACGTAGCGTGGCGTCAGCGTGGAGAGCACTTCGATCAAATGCTCATCGCACAGCTGATCTAAGGTCCTGCGTTCGCTGGCGGGTAGTTTGTCGGGAGTCCGATTGCGACCACTCGACTCCATGAAGACGAGCGGACAGTAGTTGGCGACGAAATGGCGTTGGAAGAACGCCGTGGGCGTCTTAAAACGATCAGCGAACAGCCCCCACAGTCGTCGTCCACTGACTTCGCTTCGCGAGCAGGCAAACCCTTCAATCGGCCGTTTGGGATGTTCCCGGTTCGGCTTTGACACGACACCGTCGATCCCCAGCCAGTCTCGCGCCGCCGAAATCTCCCCAAACGGAACGCCCGTTTGCGCCATCCCCCAGGGGCCCGGATTCATGCCCAGGAAGAGCACTCGCACAGGATGCTTTCCCACCAGCTCCAGATACTGACGATGCGTGTCCCAGGCGTAACGCAGTGGGTTGTAAACGTGTGTCACCGGGTCGTCAAAGCGGAGCTGATCCAACTGTTCGGAAAGGCGAGAGGCGGCATCAAGGAGACGCTTAGCGGGCTGGCTTGTTCCTGTGGAGCCACGACGAGAGTGGGGCAAAGCCTTGTTGGCGACGGCGCGATTCATCCGGTCTCCATGCGATGAGTTGTGGGCGTGGCCAAAGCTAAATGCCAGATGGGATTGAGCCGGCACTTGGCTCAATCCAGCAATTGTAGGCCTAATCAAAGGCGACCGGTCGATCGGTCGCAAGAGGCCCCCGGTCCTTGACGGGGCGTTTTGCCCCAGCGGGGCAGACTGGCCCAGGCGATCGACAACAAACGGCCAAAACTCAGGCCAAAAACGCGGTCCGTTCGTTTGGCACGATGCGTGCGAAGCAGGCACGAGCGTGGTTGGCGTCGTTGCCGATTCACTCCAGCCTCTAACTGGCCAGGTAGCCATGGTTCCCAAAGACCTTGAAAGCGACGACCCGACACCGGAACAGATTCGCCAACGCTCTGACGAGGTTCGGCGTTCCTGGAGTCCCAGGGTTCGTCAACGCCGACGTGTCGCGGCGAAACAAACGTGGAGTGTCCCAACGCTATCGGTGGATGACACCTTCATTGATTTTCTTCCCCTTACCCATCTCACTCATTGAACGGATGGCAAATGATGAATACACACCAGAATAGGAATTGGACGATCGCCGCGCTCACGTGTTCGACTTGCGCGTTGCTAATCGCAGGCGCCTCTTGGGTTGATGCCGACTCTGCGCGGCGCGAGCCGCTCGCTGGGTTGTCTCCGGTGGAAAAACAGGCAATCGAGTCGGCCAATCATCTGTCCACGGCGTTTCGAACCGTGGCGAATCGGTTGCTGCCTTCCGTCGTTGCCATCGAAAATCGACCGGCGACGAAGCCCCGGCAAGAGATGGCACAGCTGCCTCGTCAATTCGGTAGCAACCCCTTCAAAGGCACGCCACTGGAAGACATGTTTCGTGACTTTGAACGCCGGGGCATTCCGAATACGCCACGACGCGGCATTCCGTCTCCCAGCGCCGGAATCGGCTCGGGGGTCATCATCGATTCGTCTGGAATCATCTTGACCAACAATCATGTGGTTCAAGGAGGTGGTGAGGTCAAAGTGCGCACGCACGATGGACGCGAATTCATCGCTTCAGAGGTGTTGACCGATCCCAAGTCTGACTTGGCAGTTGTCAAAATCGATGACGCATCGGATTTCGTAGCGGCGACGTTGGGCGATAGCGATCAGACCGAAATCGGCGATTGGGTGATGGCACTGGGGCAGCCATTTGGCCTCGAAAGCACCGTGACCGCCGGGATCATCAGTGCCAAACATCGTGGGCTGGGGATCGCAAGGAGGGAAAACTTCTTGCAAACCGATGCAGCAATCAACCCTGGCAACAGCGGAGGTCCTTTGGTGAATCTTCGCGGTGAAGTGATCGGGATCAACACCGCCATTCACTCCCGCAGTGGAGGCAACAACGGAGTTGGTTTCGCCGTGCCGTCGAACCTGGCGCGTTGGGTCAGCAACCAACTTCGCAGCGGTGGCAGTGTTCGCCGGGCCTATTTAGGGATCGGCATTCAGCCAGTCGATCAAGACTTGGCCAAGCAACTCTCGGTTAAGCCGCGTTCGGGGGTGGTCGTGACCGACGTGTATCCCAACACGCCCGCTGCAAAGTCCGGCCTGCAATCAGGCGACTTGATCATTCGGTTTGACGATCGCGAAGTCACTTCGCCGCGGACACTGCAATTGGCGGTCGAACGCACCGAGATTGGCAGCCGCGTGCCGTTGGTCGTGATGCGAGACGGAAAGCGTCAAACGTTGACGTTTCGCAGTGCTGAGCAACCCGAAGACTTCGATCGGTTGACGCGAAAAAAACCCAGCGCCCCTAGTCAGGAAGCTTTCAATGAGCTGGGGCTTGAGGTCACCGAACTTGACGCTGAAATTGCGGCGCAACTCGGATTGCAGACCGGTTCGTCCGGGGTCCTCATCGAATCGGTCGCGCGAGGAGGCCTCGCCTCGATAGCAGGGCTGCAATCCGGAATGGTGATTTCCGAAGTGAATCGCAAGCGTGTGACGACGGTGGACGAGTTTGCCGCGGCAACCGAGTCGTTTCGCGAAGGATCGGAGCGGAGCCTGCTGTTGCTGGTGCGTTCGGCCGAAGGATCGCGCTTCCTTGTGCTGAAGCGTTAGGTCTGGCGAATGCAGCTTCGTCGCAGCATCTACAATCAAAGGCCGTCGTCCCGATTGGGGTGACGGCCTCTTGAATTGGATGCGTCATCCACAACCACCGCCAGCGATTGGACGCCCATGCGACTTGCC
>JBCCUO010000568.1:0-3642 GCA_039196805.1 Planctomycetota bacterium
CGCAGCGGTCAAGTGATCAGCTTGGAGAGCACCACTTATCCGGGAACCACCGAAGAGGAGATTCAAAGTCGCGTGGAGGACGCTGGCTTTCGCGTCGGAGAAAGCGTCTTTGTGGTTTACTCTCCCGAACGTGAAGACCCCGGAAATCCCAAGTTTGCGGCGACCAACATTCCCAAGGTCGTTGGTGGTTGCACTCCGGCGTGTTTGCGAGCCGGCGAGGCACTTTACGGGGCGGCGTTCGATCGTGTCGTTCCGGTTTCCAGCACGTCCGTCGCTGAACTGACGAAGTTGTTGGAGAACATTTTTCGCGCGGTCAACATCGGCTTGGTGAATGAGTTGAAGGTGGTGGCCGACAAGATGGGGATCGACATCTGGGAAGTGATCCAAGCCTCGTCTACTAAGCCGTTCGGTTACATGCCGTTTTACCCGGGGCCCGGGCTTGGCGGGCACTGCATCCCAATTGACCCTTACTATCTGACCTGGAAGGCCCGCGAATTTGGCGTGCACACTCGGTTCATCGAGTTGTCGGGCGAGATCAATCGTTCGATGCCGACTTACGTGGTCCAACAGTCGCTCCTGGCGCTGAACCAGCGACAAAAATCGGCCAGCGGCAGCCGCGTCCTGGTGGTTGGGTTGGCGTACAAGCCAAACGTGGACGACCTGCGTGAATCCCCGACGTTCGAACTGATGGACCAGTTCGATGCCCTAGGTGCGGACGTCCAGTATCACGATCCGTACATCGCCTCGATTCACGAAACACGCAGCCACAAAAGGTGGACCGGCTATCAAAGTGTCCCGTGGACCAAGGCAAACATCCAAGATTTTGATTTGGTGCTGATCGCGACCTGGCATGACTGTCTGGACAAGGGGCAACTCTGCCAGTGGGCTGACCTGATCGTCGACACTCGAAATGCGATGGCGGGCGTTTCAAAGGTGCCCGGGCAGGTCATCAAGGCGTGATCTTCGGTCGTGTTTGCAAGACCGTTCCAATCGCACCCCCACACTTGGGTTCTGCGGTACCTCGCCGTAGTCCCTGTTCGATTTGGCAAGCCGGTTGATATGCTGCGGCTTCGAGTTGTGTTCGCTGTCGAATTCTCGTGCGGTGACCGGTTCGATACGGTCGCTAATGATCGTGCCGGTGGGTGGGACCGCGACCTGCTTGAGGGCTTCGATTCGTACCTCGTTCTCTAGCCATCGACCACCGTGATTTCCGTCCTTCGATCATCGCTGCTATGGCTTGCCGCCCTGATTTTAATGGTGGCGACCGTGTTTTTGGCCGTCGACTACGGCGGAGTTTTGACATGGAGTCAGCTGGTGGCGGCGATTGCGGTTGTCGTTGCCGGTTTGCTCGCGTGCAGCCGATTGTCTCTAAGACTGATCCCGGGTGATCTTCGACGCCATGTCTTGCTGGTCCCGCTGGCTGGCATTCTGGTTTACGGCTGGTTCCAGACCGTGCCGCTTTCGTCGGCTCTGGTGTCAGCGATTAGCCCGGGCTCGTACGCGGCCTACACCGATTGGATCTCGCCCTTCACCGAAACTGCGGCCAGTTTCCCCGTGTCTTTGGATGCTTGGGCGTCCGGGCATGTCATCGCCTTTCTTGGCGTCATCTTGGGGCTTTGCTGGGCGGGGTCGCTGATTTTTGACACGCCGGGCCGCGTGATTGCGCTGCTGACCAGCGTAGCAGTATTGGCGTGCTGTTTTTCCGCCTTCGGACTTTGGCAACTCTTTGCGCCTGATTGGCTGACCGTTGAATCCTCGCTCGCAAGTGGGCTGCCGGCGGCTGCACGATCAGGGTTTGGAACCTACATCAATGCCGACAATGCCGCTCTGTTGCTGAACATCGGTTTGGCCGCCGGGTTCGGGTTGATGGCTTGGCGAATGGCGGGCGCGGGGAACTTTGAGATCGACGATGAAGGATTTGAGATCAACGAGTTGTTTTCGCTGATCAGCGATCGTCGTGCCTGGATCGCGCTGATTACCGTCCTGCTCTGTTTCGCTGGACTGGTGGCCACCGGTTCCCGAGGTGGTTGGGCAGCGATGTTCTTTGGTGTGGTGATGACGTTTGGCTGGCTTCGACGCCGACTCAGCTTGGTGCGAATCCCCGGTTACCTCGCCATCATTGCCGTCCTGGGTGCCTTGCTGTTCGCTCCGCTACAGATCAGCGATTCGGCTCGGAAACGACTCAACTTGCCTGACGGCGACGGGCTGCAGAGCGTGCTGGAGGACGGGACTTGGCAGCACTGGCATGATGGTTGGCAAGCTGCGACGAGCCATTTCATGGGTGGTTCCGGGTTGGGGACCTACGCTTACGCTTATTTGCCGCATCAGTCTGCCTCGCCGCCTAAGTGGTATTTGCATGCCCAGAACTTTTGGCTGGAGTGGTTGACGGAGCAGGGGCTGGCAGCAGTCCTGCTCGGAGGACTGCTGATCGGCTTGGTCGCCTACGAGTTATTCCGTCTGGGCGAGTCGCTGGCGCCTGCGGATCAAGGGCTGCGGGCTGCTGGGTGGTTCTTGTTTGGTGTCTTGCTGGTTTCGCAGGCATTTGATTTCGGCATCAGTGTGCCCGCCAACGCATTCATCGTGACCATGGTTTTTGCGGCCGTCGTTGCTCGGTCCTCCGTGACGATGGTGCAAGCGGCGCGAGAGGCGATGCTGGCCGAGGTGGGCGGCGACTTGGACGAGGGCGAGCCGGTGGTTCAGGAGGAGTCAACCAAGGGCGGCAAGAAGAAATCGAAACTGCTCGGCGGCTTGGTACGCTTTTCGCGGAAGTGGAAAGGGCGTTCGATTGCCGTCGCGGCCGCATCGATGATCGGCCTGCTGCTGTCAGTCGGGTCGCTCAAGTCCAAGACGACCCATGACGCGCTTTCGGCTCAGGTCGACCTGTTCCTGTCAGCGAACGCGAACGATCCCGAGTCGCTCAGCACGGCCGCAGATCGTCTTGAGGAGGCGATCGCGGCGCGGGCCACGCCAGCGCATTTGATGCAGTTGTCGACCGTCCGCTACCGGCAAGCCCGACTGACCGAGGCCGAGACGATGGCTGAGCAGTCGGGGGCGGAGGAATTGGATGTGGTTGCCGCGTACTTCAAAACGACGGCTGCTCGGCGACGTCTGGCTTGGCACAATCCGGAGTCGTTCAGGCGGCTGGATGGCATCCGACAATCGACCGAGCCGGCTCGTGACGTTCCCGTTGACGAAACCGGTCGGCAGCTTTATGAGCGAGCATTGGACTTGGCCGGACAAGTGCTCGAGCGACGACCCCTCAGTCGCCAGGCTCGTCCGCCTCAGCTGATTTTGGATTTCATCCACCGCGACAAGGACCGAACCAGTGCGGCCATATCGCAACTTGCAACGTTCGATTCGGCCAACGTCGATTCTCTGCTCCGCCTGGGCACCTACGCGGCTGACGGCAAGCAGTGGGAATTGGCGTCAGAGCTTTGGGCTTCCGCATTGAAGGTCGATTCGAGGGCGACTGAGCGGGCGATCAAGCTAGCGACGGAGTATCCGGAGGTCGACGTGGTCAGCTTATTACCCCCGGATGACCAGCATTCCTTCACGATTGCGGCCCAGATGGTTCTGGAAGTCCAGGAAGGGCTGCCGAGTGGTTTGGAGATCGCCTCCGAAGTTCAGTTGGGTCTGTTGCAG
>JBCCUO010000569.1:0-3641 GCA_039196805.1 Planctomycetota bacterium
CGCTGGCGATCGGCTTGTTTGGCGCAATGGCTCCTGCTGAAGTTGTTCGACCGAACGTGGTCCTCGTTTTCTGCGACGACCTCGGCTACGGAGATGTGAGCTGTTTTGGATCGACCGAGATCCAAACACCTCACGTGGATCGGTTGGCCAAACGCGGGCTTCGGCTGACGTCGTTTTACGTGGCTGCTCCGATCTGCACACCGTCGCGTGCGGCGTTGCTGACTGGCTGCTACCCCAAGCGTGTCGGGTTGGCTCGCGGCGTCCTTCGCCCCAACGCAATTCGCGGGTTGGCGTCTAGCGAGCACACGCTGGCCGAGATGATGAAGTCGGCCGGATACGCCACGTGCGCGATCGGAAAATGGCACGTCGGTTTTCGCAAAGGCTTCCGACCGACCGACCAAGGCTTCGACGACTACTTCGGAGCGTACTGGAATCTGGATGAGTACGAAGCGGTCCATTTTCCAGGTGATCACGTTCCCTGGTTGCGAGGCACCGAGTCGGTGGGGCTGGTCGACACACCAGAGATCACACGACGATATACGGACGAGGCGATCAAGTGGATTGACCGTCATCGCGAGGGTCCCTTTTTTGTCTATCTGGCTCATGCGCTCCCGCACGTCCCACTGGCTGCGTCGAACCGTTACTTGGGGTCTTCAAAAGGCGGTCTCTTTGGCGACGCAGTTCAAGAAATCGATGGCGAGTTGGGCCGACTGATGGACAAACTGGACACGTTGCCGTCGGAACGTCCCACGCTCCTGATCTTCACGTCTGACAACGGCCCCAGCCCTCGGGCCACGGGAACCGCCAAACCGCTACGCGGGACCAAGCACACGACCTGGGAAGGTGGGCTTCGTGTTCCCTGCGTGATGGCTTGTCCGGGAGTGATCCCCGCTGGCAAAGTGAGCGAACAGATGGTGACCAGCATGGACTTGATGCCAACCCTAGCGGCGCTGACTGGCGGTTCGTTGTCGACGCATGCGATCGACGGTGTCGACGTTTTGGACGCATTGAAGAATCCATCGGCATCGTCGCCACGGCAACAGTTGGTTTACTTCTCCGGCAAGGGAATCGCGGAGGCGCTTCGCATGGGAAAATGGAAAGTTCGTCGGGTGGGCGAAACCACGTCGCTGTATGACCTGGAGGCGGACCCAGGCGAGGAAGCCGATCTGAGCGACCGTCATCGGTCACGCACGTCCGAGATGATCGACCGGATGGAGCAGCTTGCGGGGCAGATCGCCAAGACTGCCCGGCCCGTCGGAAAGATCCCAGGCTTGGAAAAGCCCAAGACGCTGCCGCCGAGATTCGATTTCATCATTCGCGATACTTCCGAAACAAACTTGGCCGCCGCAGAAGAGGCCGCCGCCATGGGCAAGAATACCGCTCTGTTCCATGCACCCAACACGAAACCGAACGACGAAATCATCCACCGCCTAAAACGCAGTGGAATCGCCATCAAGTCACCTCCAGGCCGTTAGATCACCTCCATGACCCTTGCCCTCCGCATCGTGCTGCTGCCAATCGTGTTGACTGGCCTTGCCATCCATCATTTGTCGGCGGACGAATTTCCTGAGCTGTTCAATACCGAAGCGGCATCCGAAACGAACTGGCTGTCCGCCGATCAGGCCGCCAAGCAGATGCAACTGCCCGACGGATTCCGTGCGTCGGTCTTTGCGTCCGAGCCAGACGTTCAGAATCCGATTGACATGGCTTGGGATTCACGCGGTCGACTGTGGATCGCGGAAAACTACACGTATGCGGAACGAAGTCAGCAGTTCCAGCTGGATCTGCGTGATCGCGTCACGATCCTGGAAGACACCAATCGCGATGGAAAGGCGGACTCGCGCAAGGTTTTTACCGATCAGGTTCAGATGCTAACCAGTGTGGAGTTAGGACACGGTGGGGTGTGGCTGATGTGCCCGCCCCGTTTGCTGTTCCTACCTGACGCGAACCGAGACGACGTCCCGGATGGTCCCGCACAGGTCGTGCTGGACGGCTTCGAAGTTGCCAAGGCAAATTACCACAACTTCGCCAATGGGCTGCGATTCGGACCCGATGGGTGGCTATATGGCCGGTGCGGCGGTTCGTGCCCGGGGCGAATTGGGGCCCCTGGCACGCCTGATGATCAACGGGTTGCACTGGAGGGAGGCATCTGGCGGTACCATCCCCGTCACAAGTCCGTTGAAGTCTTGACGGCGGGCACAACCAATCCTTGGGGACACGACTGGAACGATCAGGGTGAGATGTTTTTCGTGAACACGGTCAACGGTCACTTGTGGCACATGATCCCGGGCGCGCACTACACGCGCCCCTTCACGCTGGACCCCAATCCACACATTTACGAGCTGATCGACTTTCATGCCGATCACTGGCATTTTGACACGGGAAAAAGCTGGACCGCCTCGCGTGACGGTGCGGCCAATGACTTGGGAGGCGGTCATGCTCATAGCGGGACGATGATCTATCATGACAGTGCCTGGCCCAAGAGATATCAAGGCAAGCTATTCACGCTGAACTTTCACGGTCGTCGTGCGAACGTGGAGTCAATCCCTCAGCACGGAAGCGGTTATCTCGCAACACACAAGCCGGACTTCGTCGTTGCTGCGGACCCCTGGTTCCGCGGGATGGAGTTGTCTTGCGGTCCGTCCGGAGATGCGTACGTGCTGGACTGGAGCGACGCGGGCGAATGCCACGAACACGACGGGGTGCACCGCACCAGCGGTCGCGTGTTTCGAATCGCCTACCGCGACGCCACCAACGCGGAGTGGCAAACGCGTGTCGGAAGCGATGACCTGACGTCGCTGAGTGACTTGGCACTGGCCAAGTTGCATCGGGATCCCTCCCGCTGGGTGCGCGACGTCGCCAGGCGGATTCTGGCAGGTCGTGTCACTGCGGGACAAACGGTTGCCGACGCCGCAGGTTGGTTGCGTGAGGAATTCGCCAATGCCCGAAATGCGACCGCTCGGGTGCAAGCGTTGCTGTCCCTGCACGCGATCGATTCTGCATCCGTGCCCTTCTTGCTCCGTCAGCTCTCTGATCAAGATGAGTCAGTCCGTGTGTTGGCGATCCGGTTGCTGACGGACACCTGGAGAATCGACGATGCTTATGGCCCCAGCAGAGCATCAGCGGTGGAAGCGGCCAAGAACACCGATTCAACGTTCAGCCACGTTGATCGATTGGTTTCACTGGCTGCCACCGATTCTTCACCCCGCGTCGCGTTGGCTCTCGCGTCGACGCTCCAGCGGCTGCCGCTCGAACGTCGCGCTATGCTGGCAACGCCGCTGGTCAAGCGTCAAAAATGGCGGGGCGACCACAACCTTCCGTTGATGCTTTGGTATGGCATTCACGGCTTGGCAGACTCCGATCCACAGCAACTAGCGGAGATTGGGAAACGTTGTTCCATGCCGACCACCTTGCGATTGATCACCAGACGCTTGACCGAATCAATTGAAGACCAACCTCAGCCGCTCGATGTTCTCTTGGCCCACTTCCCAACCTCCGATCGGTCGTGGCAAGTTGCGGTTCTGAATGGAATGGCCGCCGGACTGAAGGGGATCCGCAAAGCAACACCGCCCGCGCGATGGTCCGAGGTCATGGACGCCAGCAAGTCCACTACGTTGGAGGCGACCGTTCGTGACCTGAGC
>JBCCUO010000570.1:0-3631 GCA_039196805.1 Planctomycetota bacterium
CGACATTCGATTGGAGAGTGCCTGGACGTTGCTGAAGCTATCGAACAACAGCTGATCCGTCTTTGCCTTGATATCCGTAATTCGCGTTGACGTGTCGGCTGGCAATCGTGTTTCCAACTCATCCACATAACCGCCGATAACCACCAGCGAGTCTGCGATCGTCTTCAACGTGTCGTTGTCAGGACCTTGAATCGCGGCCACCGCGGCGTCGATCTCAATCGAAAGCGACTGCTGTCTTGACTCGGTGGCGATTCCTCGCAGGCCAACGTGTGTCTGTCCTGGCCGCAGGTCGTCGGCAAAGATTTTGTTGCTCCCAGAATCCCGGATCACAACACGGTAGGATGTTGTGGCAGTCAGCGTTTCGGAAACATCAAACGTGAACCGCCCGTTACCAACCTCCGTCAGCGAATCGCCTCCAGTGTTAACAAGTGTACCGGCGTCGTACAGCCAAGCCGTCAGCCCAGTGTCGCCTTCGTTTCGGTCGAGGTCGATTGAAATGGTTGGCATTGATACCCCCTAAGAGCCGACGCCGTTGCGTGTAACCACCGACCAGAAGCTGCCATTCCACTCCAGGTCAACGCCATCGCCAACGGCTGAGATCGTGTATGTCGACGCAGCCTTGCCGTTCATAAGTGATCCCATAGCGTCGAACGATAGACTGTAGCTGGGAGAATCATCGACAATCGTGAACGCGATGCGATCGCCCTGAGATGGTGAACCTGGGAGTTGGTACGTGACCTCATCCGCTGCAGATGACAGGTTGACCAAGTAGTGCCGCCCGGAAACAGCGATCGGTATGGGGCCTGTCGTATAGGTAGCAGTGGCTGACGGTGGATTGCTTGCCGCGCTGCCTTCGGTGTAGATGTCGCCGTTGGTACCGGCGTTTGCGTAGTCACCTGTGATCAGCAGGTCGTCGCCGGACGTCCAATGACCGTTATCAATCAGCCATTGCAGCCCAGTCGAGAGGTCTACGGACTCGACATATCCTCCGTTGTTCGCATCGCTCACGGGCTGCGAGATATCAGGAGCCGACTGGCCGTTTGCCGACAGCCTCCAAACAGCCTGGATGTCGCCGACGGATGTGATCGCCTGCTGGAAGAAGTTGACCTTCAGATTTGAGACTGTCGCTGTCCCTGGAACCGATAGTGACGACCACAACGCATTGAAGGTGCGCCGATCACCCCCAGACGAACGGCCCCACTGGATAAGACTTTCAGATCCGCCAGACTGATAAGCCTCACCTGATCCATTAAAGGTCTTGTTCAGAGTGGAGCTACCACTGCCAAGGGGCTGGGCTGACTCATACACAATTGCGGAGCCACCGCTCGACACTTGATCAATCCACTCCTCGCGTCCGTTCGCCGGGTCGAACGAAAGCACCTTGCCTGCTTCAGTCGGGTTCGACGTCGGGCCATCTCGATCGACGCCGCCGATGACTGTTGGTAGATAGCCGCTCACTTTGCGTCCGATTGAAGAAAACGCCAGCTCTAGCATGAGCCAGGCTGGCGTTTTGGTGCTTAGGGTTTGGTGACTACGGTTTCGCCAGAATCAGGACAGCACGCCGGTGATGACCTGACCCATCTCCTGGTAGAGGATGAACTCGTCGGTCTCGTGGCGAACTCGAACGTAGTCGGATCGGCGGTCTTCGTTGCGGTACTCCTCGACCACGCCGATCAGTCGGCCATCTTCGCCCTGGATTTCACTGCCGTCGCCGCCCCAGTGGAACGTTCGACCAAGGCAGGGTTCTTTGAAGTCATTCGTCTGTGCTGCCTTGCTGACCAGCACGCTGCCCTTCGGGAACACCGTGTCCAACACTGCCTTCTTGGGCCGATTGGCAGTGTTCCCGACCGCTCCGGCAACGACCACTTGGCGAACATCGAACAGCTCCGCCAGCTTGGCCAGGTTCACGTCACGTGGCATCGTGCGATCGCCAGCACCGTTGCTGTTGATTCGCTCCAGCACCTTTTGGACGTGTCGCAGCTTTCGATACGCCAGCACCGACATCGTCACCGTGTCGGGCCACATGCCTGTTCGCTTCCAAACCTCCTCGCAGGCGGTTTCGATGTCTGCAATCGGATCGGCCGTCGCTGCGTTGGACCACACGGCCGATGCAGCTGCCTTCTGCCCAGCCGGCAAATCGGTGATCGTTGCCTTGATCACTCGCTTGTCCAGGTTGTGAAGGACATGCTCCCACGACCTGTTGGCTGCAACCTGCTCGGCGTCGTACGAGCTGCCTTCGAAATAGTCCGAGTACATCTGACGTTCGCGGTCGTCGATGCGTTCCTTCCAGCCGTGCTCCTCGGTTTGGTAGGACCGCTCCTTCAGTTCGTAATCGCTTTCGTTGTAGCTGCCTGTGCTGGTTCGCTTTGTGTCAGCGTCTTTGTTGGCCAGCAAGTCTTTCAGCTCGATAACACCGAACTTGCCTTCAGGCTTTCCGACTTCGAAGCCGGGAAGGATGCGAGTTCCCACATAGCCACGCCGTTGCATTTCCATGTCCAACTCGGCGAACGTTGCCAAGTCGGGACGCAGCGTGCTGTCCGTTTTGATGAGTGCCGGCATGGCCTAGTCTTCCTTCGTTGGAAATCGAAAAATGGGTATGCGTGTGCTTGAGGTGCTGGAGCTCAGCTGCGAAGTACTTCGACGTACTCGTCGCCAGCGGAGGTGGAACTGAGTGCCGTCCCCTTCAGCGAACCGGTGTCGGTCACATTGACCTTGCCCGCCGCGGCTCCGTAGACGGTGTTGCCAATCGCGATGGCAGTGCTCGCGATGAAGATGGTGGTGCCCTGAGAAGTCCGCAGGCGAACCGGGCAGTCCCGGCCCGCAACCGCCGGGCGCTCCGTCACTCCCAGCTCGTCGTCCGTCGCAACCGCAAGAACCAGCTCCCCGTTGGCGTCAAGCTTCACGCGAGCGTATTGGTCGATGTCCACTGCGGCGGTGAACGTCTTGATGGGGCCTTCGTTTAACTGAGACATGGCTTTTGCGTCTATGAGTCGTTGAGTTGAAAGTGATCGAATGGTCGCGGGCGGGTCCGCTCAGTTGTCTGTGAGCATCGCCATTCGCAGGTCGCGGAAGTTTCGATTGACGAACTGCTGAGCTTCACTTCGCGTGCAGTTCTTTTGCCCCTGCACCTCGGCAACCTTCGCCCAGTAGGCTTCTGACGGGCTCGCTGCACCGTCGCCAGTGCTGGAGGTCGTTTCCGCCAAACCGTCGACGCCAACACCGGTCTTGGCCAATTCGGCCTTTTCCTCGAGCGTCTCGATCGACTGGTTGGCTTTGCCCAGCTGATCGGTCAACGACTCAACCTTGCCGACCAGCGACTCCATGTGCAGGTCGCGGCATCGCTCGATCGAACTGCCATCGTCCAGGCACTTCACTACGAAGTCGTTGCTGCAACCTGGGCAAGCGGCGCGGATAGCTTTGGGAGTCACTGCGACGGGTTCGTTTGTCGTATCGCTCATGCGATCTTCCCTTTTCGGGTTGGAATGAAACGTGGTGGATTGCTTCTGCTTGAGTTGCTCGAAAGCTTCGTCAAACGACTGAATCGAATCGATTAGCCCCATGGATGCGGCCGTCTTGGCAACGTGAGCACGACCATCGGCCCATACCCGTGCCAGCTGCTCGTCAACGTGGC
>JBCCUO010000571.1:0-3616 GCA_039196805.1 Planctomycetota bacterium
CAAGGCCAACAGCTGGGTCTCCAAGACCGCGGTCGCGTCAGCGCAGTAGTCGGCCGCGAAGAATCCGCTAGGCCGATGATTGCCCGATGCGCCCAATCCGCCGAACGGTAGTCTGCCGCTGGCACCCACTGTTGGCTGATTCCAGTTCACCACGCCGGCTCTAACGCGGGTGCGAAATCGCTCGAATCGTTGGACATCGCTGGAGAGTAGAGACGCGGCCAAGCCGTAACGCGTGCGATTGGCCTCCGCGATCGCTGCGTCAAAGTCGCTTACCCGGATCACTTGCAGCAGCGGCCCAAATACCTCGTGGTCATCTCGTTTCCGTACGTCCGTAACGTCCAGCAATCCGGCGGACAAAAAACCAGTGCCAGACTCCAACGACTCGCAGCGAAGCAGAGGCACCGCACTGCGATCGATCAACTCCTGTTGGAATGTAAGAACACGCTCCGCCGCCTGCGGCGAAATCAGCGGTCCCATGAAGGGCTCGGGTGACTGCTCTGGTTTCCCGATCACCAAGGATTGTGCGATCTCGGTGACCTTGGCCAACAGTGACTGGACGTAGTCGCCGTCTGGGAGCACCAATCGCCTGGCACACGTGCATCGCTGGCCGGCCGTGGTGAACGCGGAAACGACGGTCAGGTACGCCGCCGCCTCAATGTCTCCGGTTCCGTCGACCACCAGTGGATTATTCCCGCCCATTTCCAAGGCAAGCAATACCTCGGGACGCCCAGCCAGTGCACGATGAATCGCACAGCCTCCGGAGTAACTACCGGTAAACAACACGCCGTCCACGGGTGACTCCACCAGCGACACGCCGACGTCACGGCCACCTTGGACCACCTGCAGCGCATTCTCCGGCAGCCCGGCGTCCCGCCAAAGCTGGGCCAGCAGCGATCCCGTTCCCGGCGTCCATTCGCTCGGCTTGAAGACTGCGGTGTTTCCCGCGATCAAGGCAGGGACCAGGTGACCATTGGGCAGGTGTGCGGGGAAGTTGAAGGGGCCCAGCACCGCCATCACGCCAATCGGTTGATAACGCACTTGTCCCAGTCCCTGTGGCAGCTGGGTGGCGGTCTCTTGGCATCGGTTGAAATAGGCTTCGATGGCTAGTTGCACCTTCGCTGGGATCAGCTTCGCTTCGGAAGCGGCCTCCCAGAGCGGTTTGCCGGTTTCCAGCGAAATGCTTTCCGCGAGTCGTGATTGATGCTGCGTCGCCAACTCCGCGAAACGCTCCGCGACGGAAATGCGATCGTGGGCAGGCCGTCCGCGCCAAGCGGTGAACGCAAGTTGTGATCGTTCAACTGCCTGGGCGACTTCGGCACCGGTTGCCGTGGGGCCGCACCAAGCGACCTCGCCACTCGCGGGACCGAGAGTCGTCATCTCAGGTCCTGTCATTGCGGATTGGCTCATTTGCTGGACTCCATCGAGGGTCGACCGCCACTCCAAAACGTTAGGCTATCGCCCACGAGCGGCGAGACCAGCACAGGATCTCCGACATTGAGTTGCAGAAGCTCCTTGCTTGGTTTCGGGATCGCGATGCCTTGCCTGGACCGTTTGGAAGCGCAGCCAAGGACGCGAAACTCGCCGTGGACGGTTGCGACAAGCGTATCGACTCGGGAATGGGGGGGCGGATCGTATGTTTCAATCAGGTTGCAGGTCGTCGATTCGCGAATCGTGCGAATCGCGGCTTGGTCGCAACGGACGCAGGGTCCGCCGTCAAAGATGTCCACCATCTTGGCGAAGTAGAAGCCTTCGCTCTCCAGCAGCTTCCTGGCGGGGACCGTCTGAGGATGAACTTGACCAATGACGTCTTGAGCCGATTTGGGCAGCAGGGGAACGTAGATGGGATGGGTCGGCATCAGTTCCGCGATGAAGCGCTTGTCACGGGCGGATAGGGCATCCGCGACCGGAAAGTCAACTTGAAAGAAGTGGCGTCCCAACGCGTCCCAGAACGGCGAACATCCGTCCGCATCGATCACACCCCGCAGTTCCGCGATCACCTGCTGATCAAACGATTCCGGTTGACTCGCGATGAACAGGAACCGCGACAACGATAGCACGCGACCTATGCCGCCACCTCGATGACTCGGATCCAGGAAGAGCGTTCCCAACTCGGTCGGCCCATCAAAAAGCTTGACCAGATGCAAGGCATCCACCTCATTGTGGACGTCCAGCGCATCCGAACGATGGACACTTCGTTCCAGTCGGTAGGCGTAAAAGGGCTCCGCCTTGCTCGCATCGCCGACCTGCGTGAACAGTCCGGCGGTTCCAATCACGTCTTGGCCGGCCTTATCGACCATGACTAGCAAAGGCGCCTCGCCAGCTCGCGATGCATCAATGCGTTCACTCAAGCGTTGGCGATCCGCTGGCAGGGTGGTCAGCCCAAAGGAAGCTTTCGCAGCCAACTGGGCCAGTGAATCCAGATCTCCCGGTTGAACCTCGCGAATCAGCGACATCAGACGGCTCCTGAAACCAAGTCCGCACGACGCGGGAATCGCTCGGGATGTGCCTCGAAGGCCTGCATCACGCGACAACTCAACTCAGCCCGTTCGGCCAGGCTATCGATCAGCAGGTATTCCTCGTCGCTATGGATGTTGCCACCCCGGGGACCCAGAGTATCGATGTTGGGCAGTCCCGCCGCTGCCAACTTGTTGCCGTCGCACACTCCACCGGAATCGGCCGCACGTAGCTCTAGGCCCATCTGTCCGGCCGCATCGACAACGCGGTCCAGCAGAGTTTGCGTACCTTTGTCCAGCACCTTGGGTGGGCTCAGGAATCCGCCATGCAACTGAACTTCGTACCCGTCGCTTTCTCCCGCGCGACCAACCATTTCTTCAAGTCGCTTGCCAATCGCAGAAACATCGTCGCTGTGCTTGACCCGAACATTAAAACGCCCCACCGCTAGATCAGGCACGATGTTCACCGGGCCGCCACCCGTGACCTTCCCGAGGTTAACGGTGATCGACTCGTCCCCTGTCGTCATGCCCTCGATTTCAATCAACAGCTTGCAGAGCATTGCTATCGCGTTTCTTCCCGCGCTAAACTCACGGCCCGCGTGTGCCGCCTTTCCGCGAACGACTAAGACGTAGTTCGCCGATCCTTTGCGGTCGCTGATGATCGTGCCGTCGGGAAGTGACGGTTCGTAAACCATCCCAAAGTCGGCTCCACTTGCGAGTTGTTGCAGCAGCGAAACCGATCCCGGCGACCCGATCTCCTCATCAGGGTTCAGAAAGACGGTCCATCCGACTTGGTCACTCTCGCGGTAACGCTCAAACGCCTCCAGAGCCGCGACCATCACCACGATCCCACCTTTCGCATCAGCGACGCCGGGCCCGTGGCAGCGATCGGGCTGGGGGCAAGACACGCTCTGGAACGCACTCTCCAACCCATAGACCGTATCGGTATGGATTCCCAGTAGCACTTGCCGCGGAGCCTCTTCGCGACAGGATGCAACGATGGTCTCCGAAAGATCAAGACGATCTTGAGTCCCCACGTCGTTGACAAGCGGCGCGGATGGTGTGGGGATTAAGCGAACGTCAGCATCGAGCCCCGCTAGCCAGTCTTGGATGATCAGGCCAACCTGCCTGACGCCTGACTGATTCATCGTTCCACTGTTGAC
>JBCCUO010000572.1:0-3609 GCA_039196805.1 Planctomycetota bacterium
ATGCTTCGGACCCCTTCGGCCCGCAACTCGTGCACATAGAGCGGGCGGCATCCGTCCACCGTCAGCCGCACCGTCCTACCGTCCGACAAGAGATCGGCTCCGCGAATCGCCAGAGACCGCGTATCGATCTCATCGCTGCCGTAGCTGCTGTGATAAAGGTAGGTGTAGGACGCCATCGAGTACGAACGCACGTCCTGGGCTGATGTCACTTCAACTGGTTCTGTGAACTCCAATTCAAAACCGTCACGCGTTGCCCGCATCTCCTTGATTTCGAATGGCGTCTTGCCGGTCCATTCGAGACGCTGAAGCCCATAGGACGCTGAACCAAGACTGCTCCAACCGCGGTTGGTCAAACCGACATAAACCGCACCGTCGTTTCCTTGGACCAATCTTAGCACTGCCGAAGCAAAGCCTAGCCGAAACGGAAAACAGGCTCCCTGGTATTGCCCGCCCACCTTTTCCAAGAACACACGGTTGATCGACGCCTGGGTGAACTCCCCGATCAGCAACTGACCTGCGAAGGGCCCGAATTTACCCTCGCTATCGTCCAACAGAATGTCGGTGGCGGATTGCCCCATCTTCTTGTAGGGCAACCATACCGCAGGAGGTACTAGCGTCTGCATCCGAGCCACCGCCTCAGGGAACGGCAGACCCGCGGGCACTTCCTTCACGTCCTGAATGGTTGAACCGGGAAGCGACATTGATGCCAGTGATTCCGGATGGTGAAAGAATGCCCCGGCACGCATGTGGTGGACCGAACCAGCCGCGACCCAGTTTCCTTGTTGGTCGGTGTAGAACATGTCACCCAGGGCATTTCGGCCAAGCCCGCTTGGAGAACGCATTCCGGCGCACACGGGAACCAGTCTGCCGAGCGAGTCCACCTTCATTCCCCACCCGCGCCATTTCCCCTGGCGATAGCCGAGCACGGGATCTTGGATCGTACGCCCCAGATGATCCTGCTTCAGCCCAAGGCCCACGTTGAGTGTTAACCAAAGTTCTCCGTTGCCGTCGCGTTTGGGACCGTAGGCATATTCGTGATAGTGCCCGGTAACGCCCCACCCTTTGGCCACCGTCAAGTACTGATCGGCCACATCGTCGCCATCGGTGTCGCGAAGTCGCGTCAACTCCGACCGCTGCACGGTCAACAATGAATCACCGTCGTGCAGCAACCCGAGTGGTTCGTGCAGCGCCGATGCAAATCGTTGATAGCGAATTGCCTTGGGGTCCTGCCCCGACACACCGCTGAGCAGCCAGACTTCGCCCTTGCGAATCGCCACAGCCAAACGGTCGTCGGGCAGGAAAGCCATTCCGCTCACCTCCAGGGCCAAGCCTTCGGGAGCCCAGTTGCTGGACCGCGAATCCGCTGCCGTCCGGGCAACCGCAAGATCGGTGATTCGGTAATAGTCCGCCTCGTCTTCTCCACAGGCGAACGATGCCATTACGACCCACAGAGCCGACCATGCGATCGAGAGAATCGAGCGTTGCTGGACAACTCGTGTTGATAGACTCACCACTGGTACGTCACCTTGATCTGGTGCGGCTGATTGGGCAGGAATTGATGGCTTGAGCGTAGCGACTCAGAGACGTGATCGGCGTCCACTTGCCACCCCACCGTCACGCCTTGGTCGGTTGTCCATCGATCGCCGACTTCCTTGGCCAGTCCCAGCCACTGCGCTGACAGAGGAGCAGAATTCTTCGACGGCGTGAGCGTCAACTGACGGTCGAGTTGCTTTCCGATGACGGTGATCCGATCGGTGATCGTCCAATCGCGGCAGCGCAGTAAGAAGGTGGGGATTCCCATGGAGTTGACCGTGTAGCCACCAAACATCACCGATTCGGCGTCGCCCAGTTGCAGCGTCGGCAGACGGACAACGTCGCCCCCCAACGGCTGAGCTGGGGGCGAAAAACGCACAAACCAAGTGCCTTGTGCATTCAGAAAACGGCCGCGCCATGCGGTTGCCGGCAGCCCCCGCTCTGCATCGTAGGCGTAGTGAACGCCCTGGATCCCTCCCACCGCAATCGCATGCGTCCCCGCATCGTCCATGAAGGTGCGCAGCAGAATCGGCTTCTCGCGAGGTCGCAATTCATAGTCGGCGGACCTCGCATCCAGAATGGAACTGGGAAGCGGTGTATGCGGCAGCTGGCTCAAGTAGGCCCACATCGCACGGATCTGCAACGCGGGATCTCCACCCAACACGCCCGGGTACTGACTCTTTCCGTCGGGAAAGAACGACGGCATTCGCGTTCGCGACTTGAGTTTGCCCGGATCCAACAAGAACGATTCGAACCACTCCTGGCGGACACGTTGATTGATGTCGTTCAGTTCTACGCCAACGACTCCAGGCAGCGTGTTGCCGGAAAAGGCGTGGCACTGGACGCAGCCCACATCCATCAGCTGTCTTCCGGCAGTCACCAACTGGTCGTAGGACACGTCGGAAGCCTGCGTCGCGGCTACGGCTGACGTGGGAAAACCGTGATCGCCTGCGCGATCGACGTGAGCAAACTGATCAGCGAGTTCGTCGATGTGCCGCAAATCGATTCGCGGCATCCGAATCGTCATGTGCGGACGTAGCATCGCGTGACGATCGCGGAGCACGTCACGCATCCGTTGTCCGGTCAGCTTTCGTCCAACATGCGTCAGCGGTGGCGGTAGTCGCCCCTCGTCGCCCAGATCCACCCGTCGCACCGTTTCGAAATAGTCTTGCCGCTCACGCCCAACGCCTCCCAACTCGTCACGGACATGGCATTGCAGGCAATTCAGCTGCAACAATCGCAGTTGCAACACGTCTTCTGGCGACCACCTTGCCTTTTCCGCAACCGATCCAGAAAACACAAGCGTGATCGCTAGCCTTTGCTTGTCATCCAGTTGGTAGCGTGGCATTGCCGCATGCGGTTCAGTCAAGCAATTCGACTGCGCGCTCCAATCCAACTGATCCCATGGCAAGGTGACCGGTCCGGACGTCGACGGCGGCGCGTGATCACCCGTCGTGTGACAAGCATTGCACCGGAGACGAAAGAAGTCCCTTTTCCCCTGCTCGACCAACGCTGAGTCGGCAACGCTTTCGGGCAACTCTTTGGACGCTTCTCCGCCCAACAGGTAGGCTGCGATGTCGCCGGCCTCGTCGGGTGTCAGTTTCAGATTGGGCATCCGACCCGAATGTCGAACCGCCGTGGGATCGAGGAGAAATCGAGACAACGACTCGGAGGAGTACTTCGACTCGAGGTCGGGTAGCGAGATCGACCGGACCGGACGTGCCGCAGCTGCCAAGCCCATCTCAGCCAACTCCTCCGGGTCTAGCTCTTCGATCATCCGATCCAGCGCCGTGGGAGGCTTGGGGGCCGCCAGGAATTTTGGATCGGGTTGGTGACAGGCGACGCAACCCACCTGGTGATACAAATCGGCACCCCGTTTTCCATCGCCGAACCGCCAGAATTGGTGCAGCACCGGCGTACGTCCCGTCGCTTTGACCTCGGGCAACGGCTTTTTGAGTGTGGAAACGTAAGCAGCGATCGCGTGGACGACCTGGTCCTTTCGTTCTTCCGACAGCCCGTCCAACAGGTGGGGCATGGTTGTGCCCGGTCGAAGCCCAGTAGGATCGGCAAGGTAAG
>JBCCUO010000573.1:0-3602 GCA_039196805.1 Planctomycetota bacterium
GCTGATCATCCGTGTCCGATTGTGCGAGGCGGCCGGCGGCAACGGAAAGGTGTGACGCCCCAGCGCGTGCCAGTCCTGGCCGTCGACCCCCGCCGATTCAACCAAAGACAACGACATTTGCGATTGACTGGCACTGGCTTTCATTCGGCGATTGGTTCGAGCCGGCAAGAGAGTGCCCTTCGGAATGAGTGGCAAGATTCGTCGCCGTCCTTTTGCGTCTTCCACAAATATGCCGATCGACTGAGCCGTGACGCTGCGCGGCGGCACGGTCATGCCGCCGCGGCCTGGAAGCTCACCAGCGATGCAAGCCGCCGCCCCGCGAGCCAGATCGCTACGGTCCAGCAAATGGCGTTTGGCATGGATCGGGACGACTGAGTCGATGATCCGCTGGACCTCGCGAAGTTTGAGTACCGGACCGTATAGGATCAATTCGTCAATTGAATTGGGATCGACGCCCGATCGGTCGAACAGACCTTGCAGGTCATCCCGAAAACGTTGCAACAGGTGTTTGCATCGCGAGAGCCAATCGTCACGCTTCAGACGCACCGTCTTGGTGCGGCCGGCGATTTGGATCGACACTTCCAAATCGGGTCGCAGCAAGAAGGCGTTCATCGCTTTCTCACAGGCCACCTGCAGACGTGAACCGCGTGCCAAGGTCTTGCGAGGATCGACTTTGTGTTTCGCGACAAACGCCTCGGCCGCCAGGTTCACCAACTGGCCTTGCCAAGCGAGCGTGCCAGTGTGCCAGTGGCCCCCGCTGACCACTTGCTCGACACGAGTCGCGTCGCGACGCAGTAGCGCAAACTCGCTTGCCTGTCCACTGAGACCGACGTACAGCGTGTGGCCACTGGCGACCGAATCGACGGGCACCACGTTCGGATCCAATGGGATGAGCTCATCATCCGAAGCCTCATCCGCTTCGTCGGCATTCCGGTCGTAGAGCACGCACTGCGCGGCTGCGGTTGCCCGGTCGACCATCCGCACCGTTTTGAATCCGGCCATACGGGCCGCGTGAAGCAGGCTTCTGCGATGCAGCTGGTCGTAGCTGGTGGGCACGTTGATGGCAACGACATCGGGGGACGATTCGGAAAGCCACGCGTTTTGTCGGATTCGTCTCAGGATCAATGCCAACAACGCTTCGGGCGGGCAGAGCCGACCGGACATCCGTCGGTCCACCAGGGTTTGACCGATGTACATCGGAATGCAGTGCGCGACCCGCTGAGGTTCGGTCAGTCGCAACGCTACGGCGGGTTCCCCGAACAGCAACTCCTTCTTGTCGCTGGCGATCACCATCCGCATCGAACGCTGCTGGTTGGGACCTGCAGCTAATACCCTCACCTCGCCCAAAGGAGTGGCTGAAGCGGCTGCGGCGTAGAACATCCCCACCTCGATGCCCAGAACCCTGGCGGTCTGTCCGACCGTCGTTCCACTGTAGGTTGTCGCCGGGGATGACTGCTGGCCGCTGTATTCGGCCAGCCATGCTGGCGCGTCGGACTGGTCGATGTATTCGGCCAAGTCATCGATCACTTCATCGAGCGATGCGTACCTTTCGTCAGGTGACTTGGCCATCATCCGCTGAAAGATATGGTTGAATTGCAAGTCGACGTCGTCACGCAGTTCCATCAGGTCTGGCACTTCCCCATGGCGGTGACCATAGACCATGTCCATCAACTCGCCGCCAAAGGGTGGCCTGCCAACCAGCAGATAATGCAGCGTGGCGCCAAGCGAGTAGATGTCGCTGCGCGAATCCACTTCATCAGGTCGTTCCAGCTGTTCGGGCGACATGAACGCCAGCGTGCCGACCAGTCTTCCTTTGGACTCCACTTGGTTGATTTGCTGATCCGGCCCAGCCTCATCATCAAACTTCAGCGAGCTGATTCGCGCCAAGCCCAGGTCCAGCACCTTCACCGTGCCATCGACCGCTCGAATGATATTCGCGGGCTTGATGTCGCGATGCACGATCCCAGCGCGATGCGCGTGCAGAAGCCCCATGGCGGCTTGGCGAATGATTGACGAGGCGCTGCCAACCGGCTGAGGTCCTTTCGCTGAGATCAGGCGGTTTAGGGTTTGGCCGTCGACGTATTCCATTGCCAAGTAGTGAACGCCATCTGACTCGCCGGCGTCGAACGCGGTCACGATGTTGGGATGCAGCAATCGCGACGCTGCCCGGACTTCATCGTAAAATCGCTGGACCGCGTGTGGGTCTTGCATGCGGTCGACCGGAAGCAGCTTGAGCGCGACGATGCGTTGCATCGGCGAATGCTGGGCCAGAAACACTCGGCCCATCCCGCCGGTGCCGATCAGCCTATCCAGCTGATACGGTCCCAATTGCTCAGGTGCGGTCTCCGGATCGGATGGCTTGTCGTTCGCGACGCTCGACGTTTCCGTGTCGCCCATGTCGAGCGATACGAATGAGTCCCCGTCCAGGGATACCATTTGCGACGCATCTGAAAACGATGGGGGGTTGCCCTGTCTGAGCACGCCATCAAAAGAGAAGTCGGCCGACCCATCGTCTCGACCAGGCGACTGAGCCTGGTCCGCTTCCGACGCGTGGGACGCGTCGGCCCCAGGTTTGGAAGGATCGGATGGGCTGTTCACGTGGTAGCGTCGTCGCGGTTGGTGTTGGGTTCGCAGAATGCGGAACCCCTCTATGATAAACGCATCCCGGTATCGACGACGGCACCGAATGCACTTGCTTTCGCTCGATTTGCTTCCGATTACGACGATCACGTTGACTTGATGACGCAACCGACGCTTCGAATCGCTACACGAGAGAGCCCGCTTGCGATGTGGCAGGCGGAACATGTTGCGGCCTTGCTGGGTCAGCAGGGGCACGCGACGCAGATCGTGCCCTTGGTCAGCGTTGGCGATACGGACATGAGGCCAATCGCCGGGACTGGCCAGACCGGGCTCTTCACGAAGCGGATTCAACAGGCTGTCTTGGACGATGATGCCGACTTGGCCGTGCATTCGCTGAAGGATTTGCCAACCGCCCCGCATCCCGAACTCTCTGTCATTGCGGTTCCTGGGCGTGGTCCTGTCGAAGATTCACTGGTCACCGGTTCCGGTGAGTCGCTCGCCAACTTGCCCGAGGACGCTCGGGTGGGAACCGGAAGTCGACGCCGCGCCGCGCAGCTAAAGGTGCTGCGACCCGACCTTGAGATCTTGCCGATTCGTGGCAACGTTCAAACGCGTTTGTCGAAACTTGCCTCCGGAGAGTTCGATGCGATCATCTTGGCGAAAGCGGGACTGGAACGGTTGGAGATGACCGAGGTGAAGCGGGTCGATTTTTGCGTTTCTGAGATGCTGCCGGCGCCGGGGCAGGGAGCGCTGGGCATTGAGTGTCGCAGTGATGACGTTGCGACCGTGACGGCGCTGCAGACGATCGATCACCAACCGACTCACGCGTCCGTGATGGTAGAACGCAAGTTGCTCGCTAAACTGCAAGGCGGTTGCCTGGCGCCGATCGCTGCCCACGCATCTGTGAGCTTCAATGCGGACGGAGGCCTGCAGGACATCGATTTCACGGCCCGTGTGATTTCAGTCGACGGCACTCAGCAGCTTGAGTTCGTGCTAGACACGGATTGGAAACACAGGATGCC
>JBCCUO010000574.1:0-3602 GCA_039196805.1 Planctomycetota bacterium
TGAAAACGGCCGCGCGGGAACAGGCCAAAATCACTCACCTGCGTATCGACAAGCTACTAGCTTCTCTCCTCGATCAGCCACCCCACCCATGACCAAGTGCCCGATCACGACTCACGTCCTCGACACGTCCCGGGGGTGTCCCGCCAGCGGCCTGGTTGTTGACCTGCGACGCGTGGACGGATCCACGGAAACGACCTTGGGCAGCGGCACGACCGACCAGGATGGCCGAATCACCAGCGGCTTGCTGAGCCAAGACGACTTTCGGCCCGCGACGTACATGATTCGTTTCAAGACAGGCGACTACTTTCAGGCATGCGGCTGCGAAGGCTTCTTTCCGGAAGTGACCATCTCGTTTCATGTCACGGCAGATCAAGAACACTACCACGTGCCTCTGCTGCTGTCCCCATTTGCCTACTCGACGTACCGCGGCAGCTAGGGATCGACAAAGAGATCGACAAATTGAAATCGATCGGCGTCAAACAGCCCTTGGTCGCTCAGCTTCAGCGACGGGATGACTAACAGCGGCAAGAAGCTCAGCGTCATGAAGGGAGCTTCCAACGAACATCCCCACTGCTTGGCAAACCGATCCAGTCGTTGATAGTCCGCCGCAACCGTCTCACCTTTCTCGGCGGACATTAGACCCGCGATCGGAAGCGGTAATCGGTCAACAAACGTCCCGTCACAAACGGCAAGCCCACCCTGACAGTCGATCACTTCATTGATCGCGTGACACAGGTCGCCGTCGTTGGCACCGACGGCGACGATGTTATGACAGTCGTGACCAACCGAACCGGCGATCGCACCGCGCTGCATGCCAAAGCATCGCACCAGCGCGATCGCGGGTGCTGCGGACTGGTATCGATTAACAACGACCAGCTTCAACAAGTCACGCTCTACGTCCGCGACGACTTGATCCGACTCACGTTTCGGATCCAAGATTTCACATTGCGTTGTCAGCTGGCGATCTTCCGCCACGATCACGCGAATCCTTCCCGGACGGCTGGGGATCAACAAATCACTCGGTGATAGCGGCGAACACTGGAATCGATTCACGCTCTCGGTCGTCGATGGCAAGATCGCGGAAGTCGCTGAGTCCGTCACACTCACTCCGTCGATGAAGGTCCTGACTACATCAAACGTCTCCAAGGACTTCACTTCGATGAAGTCCGCGGGGTCGCCCACCCTCAGCTGACCGACCGGCATGCTGTAGTGCTGGACCGGTGCCAGGCAGGCCGCGTGCAGAACGTGGAACAGATCGCAACCATGCTGTAGAGCGCGCCGACATAGCTGATTGACGTGACCGACAAGCAAGTCGTCGGGGTGCTTGTCATCGCTACAGAGCATGATCTGCCCCGGATAGCGGTCAATCAGCGGCACCAAGGCCTCGAAGTTGCGCGCCGCGGAACCTTCTCGGATCTGAATTTTGGCACCCGCCTGGATCTTTTCGATCGCCTCGTCGATGGAGGCGCATTCGTGATCCGTCGAGATCCCCGCTCCGACGTAACGCCTGGCGTCATCGCCACGAAGCCCAGGCGCGTGTCCATCGACCGGCTTTCCACGGACCTTGGCCGCCTGAATCTTTGCCATGACGTCCGGCACGCTGCCCAGCACGCCGGGGAAGTTCATCATCTCGGCCAGATAGTGAATGTCCGACCGATCGAGTAGCGACTCGGTGTCCGACACACTCAGAACACTTCCCGATGTTTCAAATTCGGTCGCCGGCACACAGCTGGGGGCGCCGAAGCAGAACTTGAACGGAACGCTGGCTGCGTCGTCCAGCATGAACTGTACCCCTTGGATCCCAAGCACATTCGCAATCTCGTGCGGGTCGCTGACGGTGGCCACCGTTCCATGACGCACGGCGATCCGAGCAAACTGGGCCGGCGTTAGCATTGACGATTCGATGTGGACGTGAGCGTCCACAAAGCCAGGCATCAGGAAATGCGGAAATCGGCTGTCGCTGGAAAGCCAGTCGATCGAGACGACCACTCCGACGTCGATGGTCAGCCGACCGGGCCGAATCGAGCGTCCGGGAATGTCAACAATGTTTGCTTCAATCGTTTGCATCGATGCCGGTTCCAGACGCCCATTTCCAAGCCCCGCAACGACATGATGCCTCTGAGGCAACCGGTTTGCCAAGCCAGCCTAGGTCGTCTGACCGACCAGATTCGGAGGCGAGACACTTACCCAGCCCGACGCTTCAGTTTTGAACGGGCGGAGAGGGACTTTCTTGATCCCTCCCCGGCCGAGGGCACCGACGCGCAGAGTTGGTCTTCGTCCGACCCACCGCAAGCGGGAGCGTGCCTCAATGAACGCAAATTCAAACTGGCGCGTCGGGTTGGGATCGGGTGCCTTGATCAACGACTCCCTGAGTAATGCGACACACCGGTCAGCGAGGGAAAACCGCTAACAGACTTTCCCGGATAGCGGCGTGGGCTGGCAATCGACATCACTGGCCGCGAACGGAACGCCGACCAGCGAACGCCAAAAGAAAAGCCGTGTTCAACCTGAGTTGAACACGGCTCGCATGCGTCAGACGGTTAGGTCAGATGATCAACCTTGGTCAAGTTGATCCGTTTCCCGACCATTCCGAGTACCCAAAGCTCCCCACAGTCCGTAGGGGCTCTCGATACCAGCCTGGCTGTGAACGGGCCAGTTTTGGTGATCACGACCAACCGGTGGGATTGATGCGTCACCCGCTTCGATCTGCTCGGTAATGAATTGCACGCTGGCATCCGCCATCAAGACATGGCAGCCACCGATGTGATAGCTGGACGCGGTCCAGATGCCGTTGCCAGCATCGCCACCACCTGCTGCGCACGACGGTGAGTTCGGAGGCAGAATCGTGTTGATCGAAGTGAAGTTGGTACCACCATCAGCCCAACGGTTCCCTCTTCGTGCATTGCCCCACTTGTCGTATCCGAACAGCCTGTATTGCGGATCATAAAAGGTGGGACGTGCCGGATCACGCGTGCCTGCGCAAAGCGACGGATCAGCCGCGATTTCACGCGCACCGTGGGTGTCAAACGCCGTGTTTCCACGAACGTCGCGACCACCGGTGTCGTTGCTGATTTCAGCCATCGCGATCGTGTTCGCCGTACCGTCCAGGATCTCGCTCAGCTTGGTCAGCCGAGCACCCAGGAACACGCCACGTTGAATCTCGATGCGAGGGTTCCGCCAGTTCAGACCCCAAGTCACGTCGCCAAGTGAGCCGGCGTAGTTAGCCGTTCCCGATCCTCCAACCGAAGGACCCGAATCACTCGGGCACTGCAAGGTCGAGATCGACGTTCGCCATGCCGGGTAACGCAGTTGCCACGGCACCGGGCCCATCGCCGACCACGGTCCAGCGAATCCCCGGTCATCGGGAAGCGGATTCAGCTGATTTCGTCGCCAGAAGAATTGGTAAGGCTGGGAAACCTGTTCCCAGATCGCCTGTTGCTCGAAGAACGGCGTCAGACCGACCAGAAAGCTTAGTCGATGTCGGTTCTGCAAGTTGTTGCGGTCACCGTTGTTACCGGCGACGTTGTAACCCATCGCGCCGGTCGTTCCGGCTCGCTGGGCAGGCAACTTCTTGTACGCCGCATAGTAGTTGTGCAACGCCA
>JBCCUO010000575.1:0-3598 GCA_039196805.1 Planctomycetota bacterium
CGCGGGCAAGCACGCCGACGCAGGCGGTGTCGGCTTGCTCACTCTGCCATGGCAGTGGCGCGTGCGACTGCTTGATTTCGTCTTCCGTCCACTGGTAGTGAAACGACGGCAACGTGTCGCGTTGTTCCAGCTGGCCACGATCGACCCACTGCCGAATGGGAAAATCCCGAACGGACCAAGGTTCGGCAAGAGTGTCGACGTACGCCAAGGCGCAGTTCGTCGTGCCCAAATCGACGCCCACGACGTATCGAGAGAGTTCTTCGCTGCTTGTGTCGACCAATCTATTCCTCGCGGGCGCTGAATTCCATTTTCCAACGGTCATCATTGCGCGTGGAATGGCACCACAACTCGAACATCCCCAACTCCGTCACGCGACTGACAAATTGAACGGGAACGAAGGGGTCTTCCGGAGTGACCTCAGCATCCAACTTGGTTTCGATCGAATCGTTTTCAACCAAGTCGCTGGAGATTCGATTCAGCTGGGTACCGACTGTGTCCTGAGGCCGGACCGTTGACGAGAAGAATCGAAAGCGAGCGGTCTGACCCACAACTAGGCCAACGGGCACGCTGGGCACTTCCGCTTCACTGCCCTCTTCCATACCGCGAGGGGCAACACACAGCGCGCGAAGCGGGCGTGGCGCTCCAGGGATGGCTAGGCCCGCCGTTTCGATTCCGACGTAGTAGGAACGAGCCGTGCCACCTCGAATGCGGATACCGCCTTTCTGTTTTGACCAACCGTAGTACGCAGCTCCAACTGCGACCGAGGTCTCCAAGTCCGCCGGCCCACCCAAGACTTCGGGTGACTCACCGATCCAACCAGCCAGGGCAGACTCGGTTCGCGTACGCAGTATTGGCGACCGAAAGACGCCACCATTGAACAGCAGGTGAGTCGGGCGACTTGCTGAATTCCCTTCGTGACTGGCTTGATGCTGGTCGTCACCACTGTGTTGGCCGGCCAGAAATGCTGCCAATTGCTTGGTGATGGCTGGATCTGACTCGTAGGGCAGACCAATGTCTTGAAAGCCGGACGTGACGTTTCGCTGCGGTGTCGCATCCGCGGGGCACTCGGGAAAGAACCCTTCCATCAGTAGCGATTCGACCTCATCCGCCCGGACCTTGGTCGAAATGGTTCCACCGATCAGCGAGCTTCCCCTTCCCAACACAGAGATCGTTTGCTCCTCGGGTCCATCGGGTGCAAGCAGCTGTTCCTTCGCGTCTCGACAGGCGTGCCATAGTGAGACGCTCTGCCAGACATCCAGTTCGTGTCCTTGTTCGCTGAACCGCTGGCCAACAAAATGGGCGATCGCCAAGTCCATGTTGTCGCCGCCGACCAACAGATGATTGCCAACGGCCAAACGCTCTAGATTTAGATCACCACTCTCTTCTGCGACCGATACCAGCGTCAGATCGGTCGTTCCACCGCCAACGTCGACCACCAGCAGGACGTCCCCGGCGGACAGCGACTTTCGCCAGGCATCACCTTTGGAGCCCAGCCACCGGTACACAGCCGCCTGTGGTTCCTCCAGCAGTAAGAAATGATCCGGAAATCCGGCTGCAAGTGCCGCTTGCCTGGTCAGTTCCCTGGCAGCCGGATCAAACGATGCGGGCACCGTCAGAACAACGTGTTGTTGCTGCAGGGGCGCGTCGGGATGCTGGGCATGCCAAGCACCAACCAGGTGTGCCAAGTACGCTTGCGTGCATTCGAATGCGGAAACCTTTGCAACATCCGCAGGGCTCTCCCACGGAAGCAACGCTTCGGTTCGACCGACCTTCCCGTGACAAAGCCAACTCTTGGCGGCCACCACCACGCGTTGGGGATTCTCGGCGGCTTGATCCCGCGCGAAGTGCCCGACCACACTGGTTGCCTTGCCTTGCGTCCATGGCATGGCCAGCAGGTCGACCTGGCTGTCGCGTGGCACATACAGAAAGGACGGCAAAGAGTCGCGTGACTCGATTTGTCCAGGTTGAATGATCTGCGGAATCGGCAGCAGTGCCAACTCCGCCTCTTCTTGGTCCAGGGCGGCGTAGGCGACAACCGAGTTGGTCGTACCAAGGTCGATCCCAACGCTATAGCGTGCTGTGACGGTCATCCGCTGTCCTAGCGCTGGATCTGCAAGGGAGCGATGATGGTGGCATCGTCCTCGTTGCCCGTCCACTCGGGCAGTTCGACTTGGGTCGCCTGCCAACCATGATGGACAAGGGTTCCGCTGTTGCCCGAGCCTTCGCCGATCCACTGCACTCGCGATGCGGACGCGTGCTCGTCGATCGTCATCGACTCGCCATCAGCGTTTGTCGTGAGCGGCTCGATCTTGAACATCCGATTCAGGGTTGAAGCGGCCTGCAGCAAACAGGGTCGAGCCGCGGCACCGACCTGGGCATCACTGAATGGCGCGATGTCTTCTTGAACCAAGTCGATCAAACGTGATTCACGCTGAAGGGCGGCCAAGAGAGTGATCGCGGGGCTTTGCTTTGCCTTTGGCTCGACCGGGGCTGCTGCCGTTGGCTGAGCAGCCTGTTGGGGAATCGATTTCGGCGAGTCAACGCGACCAGGAAGCTTCGTGGAATCACCGCCGTCGAGGACGGTCGCGATCCTAGCCGACATCTCGCGATCAAACAGGGCCGCCGAAAAGGCTCTAAGGGCGATGGCCAAGGACATCTGGCTTCTTCTTGGGTGTGTTGAAAATCGGGACAAACCGGCTCATGCACCGTCGACCGAGGATTGCATCCTCAGTAGCCAGTCGCCCCGCGCAGCCATCACGTCGTCCGGTCGCTCGCGCTGAACCTGGCTCACCCGGTGGGACTGTGACCGAGGCTGCAAGCTTGCCGCGTCCAGCATCGGGATCCGTGGCCAATCGTCAACGGGGAGCCCGCCAAAGCCTACCCGACCAAGTGTCCATCAGTCCCTGTGGTGAATTTTGAATCTTGGCTCACTGGGGGCTCGGCGACAGGTCGCGAAACGGACACAATGGGGATTCGGCTCTCAACCCTGAACCCTCCAGCCCCGCGTCGTTCGATGGATGCCACCGCTGAACTATTTGAGACGGACGCCCAGTCGCCAGTTGTGTCCGAATCGCAATCTGAGTCGGTTGCGGGCGTTGGTGCGGTGTCTCCTTCCCAGCCTGACGAGCAAACGAGGCTGAGCAAGAGCGAGCGGATTCGCCGATACATGGCGGACCACCCCGAGGTGCGGAACCGCGACGTGGCCGCAGCTCTGGAGCCGTATGGCGTCACAGCGGCCGACGTGGCGAACGTGAAGAGTCATCAGAAGCGAAAGCAAAAGCAGCCTCGGGGTAAGGTTGGACGGCCCAAGAAGGGCGTCGCCAAGCCTCGCTCTGCCGAGTCGTCCCCTGGGGAAACGTCCACCGGAGACACTCTGGGGCTGGACGTTTTGGACGCGTGCGTCCAGCTGATCGAGAAGGCTGGCGGAGTGGACGAAGCCGCTCACGTGCTGGATTTGGTTCGCCGCATTCGTTCGATGTGATCGGATTGTATTGGTTGGAAGGAAATACGATTTGATAAACCGTTCGGCTTCTAACGATCAGGGCGTGCTGAGGCGTTGAAAAAACAGGGCAATGTTGAGGTTTGACTCAAAAGTCCG
>JBCCUO010000576.1:0-3595 GCA_039196805.1 Planctomycetota bacterium
GAAGCAGCAGAAAAGGCGAAGGTTGCCGCGGAAGCCAACGATCCCTCCGGCGATTCCGGATGGCAGCAAATCGTTTCGGCGGCTTCTTTGGAAGACGAAGTCAAACGCACTCGCCTGGCCTTCGATGCTACCGTGACCTCGCCGGGAGCCTTTAAGAGCAAAGGCCACCGAGAAGCCCGCCAGCAGCTCTCTGTGTTGGCCACGTTGTTTGCGGTGATCAATGACTACACGGGAGACATTCGTTGGAAGTCGCAGGCGGCCGTCGCGCGAGACTTGATTGCCAGGACCGCGCTGAGCTGCAATGCGGGTTCCACGCAGTCGTATAACGAAGCCAAGATTCGCAAAGCCGAGCTGCAAGAGTTGGTCTCGGGCCGCGGATTCGAAGGGCGGACCGCGGAACCACAGAACGATTGGGCGATGATCGTCGATCGCACGCCGTTGATGGTCTACGGCGAGTCACTCTTGGAAGCATTGCAGGACGACACTCGGGACGAGAAAAGCTACCGCGCCGCACCCGACGACGTTCTGAGGCAGTCCGAGTTGCTGGCGATGCTAGGCAGGGTTCTGGTTCAGGAAGGATTGGACGACGCAGATGATGAAGACTATGCGGCGCACTCCAACAAGATGTCTGACGCCGCCATCTCCGTGCTGGACGCCATTCGCCGCGACGACTTTGACGCGATTCGCCGCGGCGTGGGGGCGATCAGTCAAAGCTGTGCCGCGTGTCACGAAGACTATCGCTAACCGTCAGATTCCGCAGCATCGTCGAATTTCAACGGATCCGCTTCATCGAATCGGCTTCTGACTCGGAATCATTCCTCGAGCGTGATTGCTGAGGTCTATGCATTGAGCGTTGATGTCCGCGGCGACGTCGATTCTGTCGCTCAGGTTCTGCGCTGGACACCATGCATAAGCTTCGGCAAGCTGCCTCGGCCATCCGCAATTTGCTCTCGGGGCCGTTACGACGCCGACGAATGGTCGATCGCTGTCGGCGCGGGGTGGCCCCCATGTCGGTGCTGTTTTATCACCGGGTTGCAGATGAGCATCCAAATGATTGGACCATTTCTACCCAGCAGTTTGAGCGGCACGTTGATCACTGTCGTAGACATTGCGAGTTAGTCTCCCTGGACGAAGTCCAACGAAGAGTCGCGTCCGGGCGCAATGATCGTCCGACGGTGACGTTTACGTTTGACGATGGCTATGCCGAGAACTGTCGCTTCGCGCTGCCTCTATTGATCCGCCATCGCGTGCCGACGGTGTACTTTGTCGCAACGCAGAACGTGATCAAGCAGCGTCCCTTCCCTCACGACAAGCAGGCCGGGATGGCGTTGCCGGTCAACACACCGGAAGAAATCGTTGCCGCGGCGGATGGCGGCATTGAGATCGGGCTACACACTCGGACGCATCCCGACTTCTCGGCCATCACCGATATCGACCAAGTGCGACGCGAGATCATTGAGGGTAAGTTCGAACTGGAAGACATGATCGGTCGCCCAGTCAGATACTTCGCCGTTCCCTACGGTATGCCGGCCCAGCTGACTCGGGCTGTCATTCAGGTGACGCGGGAAGCGGGGCTGGCGGGGTTCTGTAGCGCGTTCGGCGCTTACAACCTGCCCGGCCGAGATCCCTTTCACATCCGTCGTATCCACGGCGATCCTCAGTTCTGCCGTCTGCAAAACTGGCTGTCCTTCGACTCACGAAAACTAAAGCACGAGCCGGAGATCCAAGTCGATTCTGTCGTCGAGTCGACGCCTCCGGACGCCCCGTCCCATCCGTCTTCTCCCAGCATCGAGTGTGCTCCGTGATCCGTAATCGCAAACGATTCTGGCGTCCGATCCCATCGCGTGATCATGCCGGCAAGCTGAAGATTCAGTTCGTGATTACCAGCATGCCGGTTGGTGGAGCGGAAACGCTGCTGGTGAACCTGATCCGGCGACTGGACCCGAGTCGATTTCAGGCGGAAGTCGTCTGTTTGAAGGAACCGGGACCGTTGGGACAAGAGATCGAGCAGTTGATTCCGGTCCATTCCCACTTGATCGGTGGCAAGTACGACGTCGCAGTGCTGTACCGATTGGCCAAGTTGATGGTCTCGCGTCGAGTGGACGCGGTGATCACGGTAGGCGCGGGTGACAAGATGTTCTGGGGACGATTGGCCGCCCATCTGGCAGGTGTTCCCGTGATTGCATCCGCGTTGCATTCGACCGGATGGCCGGACGGAGTTGGGCGGCTGAATCGTTCGTTGACCACCATCACCGATGCCTTCATCGCGGTCGCCGACTCCCACGGTGAGTTTCTCCGCTGCCACGAGCGGTTCCCTGCAGACAAGGTTCACGTGATCCGCAATGGAGTCGATTGCCAGCGTTTCCAGCCAGATCCCCAAGCCCGCAAGAGCGTGCGCGACGAACTGCAACTGCCGAGTGACGCTCCGTTGGTCGGTATTGTTGCCGCCCTGCGGAGTGAGAAGAATCACCGACTGTTCCTTGCCACGGCCGCAAAACTGAAAGCGAGCTTCCCTGCGGCCCATTGGTTGATCATCGGTGACGGACCGGAACGACCGTCTATCGAGGATGCGTGCATCGAGTTGGGGGTGAGCGATCGAGTTCACCTGCTGGGGACGCGGCATGATACGCCACGACTATTGGCGGCATTGGACGCCTTTTCACTGTGCTCTCTGAATGAAGCGTCGCCGGTGTCGATCTTGGAGGCGTTGGCCTGCGAGGTGCCCGTTGCCGCGACCGACGTCGGGTCGATCTCGGAATCGATCCGGGATGCTGAAACGGGATTCTTGGTGGAATCGCAGAACGTCGACGCGATGGCAGACCGTGTGGGCCGTTTGCTGAAACGGGCGGAGATCGGGGACCGCACCATGGGCCAAGCCGGACGAGAGCTGGTCTTGAGCACTGGTTCGCTCGATTCGATGGTGGCGGGATACGAGAAACTTGTGACCAAGCTCTACGATGAGCGCGCCGAACCGCACTGCCAGCAGGCAACCGTGGCCAAGGTACGGGAAGCACCTCGCTTCGGAACGTTGGCGTGGGCCAAAAAAGAGCCACGCGTCTGAGTGCTTCCCCGCAGATGGCGCCGGCAAGTAGACTTCGGCGATGACATTGACCAGCCACGTCATCGTACTGCTTGCCAGACTATTCAGCGGATTCACCGTTCGTTGGGTGGATTGCCAGCCCGACACTTGCCAGCGCGTGTACTTTGCCAACCACACCAGTCACCTGGATGCGGTGGTCTTGTGGTCCGCGCTACCGAAAGACATTCGAGCTTTGACACGCCCGATCGCCGCCCAAGACTACTGGACCCGAGGCTGGCTGAAGCCTCACATCGCCAAGAGCTTCAACGCCCTGCTGATCGACCGCAAACAGATCAAGGTCCACCAGAGTCCGATCGATCTGATGATTCGGCAGATGGGGGACATCTACAGTTTGATCATGTTCCCCGAGGGGGGCCGAAGCTCCGGGGATGCGATGAGCGACTTCAAGAGCGGGCTGTATTACCTAGCCAAAAAACGTCCTGATTTGGAATTGGTCCCCGTTTACATCGACAACGTGAATCGCATCTTGCCTCGCGGAGAGTTTCTACCGGTCCC
>JBCCUO010000577.1:0-3590 GCA_039196805.1 Planctomycetota bacterium
AGCGGCTCTACGACCAGGTGAAGCTCCAGCCAACGTTCGAGATCTACCGAATGTGAATGACCGTCCGAACACAGACACGATTCCAGCGGATCAACGGACTCTGAAGGTAGGGACAAGGACAGGGCTTGTCCTGTTGATCGGGATTTGTTGCGTCGGCTTTTTGATTGCCGATGTGGCGACGCCAACTTGGTTCGAATCGCCATTCTCGGCGATGCTCGCTCTGGGTATCGTCACAGCACAGCTGACGGTGATCTGCGTGTGGGGAACGCTGGTTCGCGGCACGTTTTGGATACGATTGCCTTGGACGATACTGCTGCTGGTTGTTTCGTGGTGCGGCTTCGCTCTGGGAATCACCCTTGAAAATGGCAGCCCCGACATCGACGCGATGCTTGCGACGGCTGCGCTTTGGTCTTTCGGGTTCGTTACCAGCGTCGTGCCGTTGAAGATCGCCGCTTTGTGCTTCCGCTGGCAGATCGTCCAGGTTACGGCATACGACAAGAATCCTGAACGAAGATCGAGCTTCGCGATTCGAGACCTCCTAATCGGAACGCTGTTCTTGGCGGTAACGATGGGAATTGGGCGTGCCATGCTTCCTGGCGATGGAATCAGCATTAGTCGCGCACTTCAAGCCAGTTCCTTGGACGAAGCCGAGCCGCTGTTTGCGGTGACGCTCTTCGGCGTCGTCAGCCTGCTGGTGAAGCTGCCTTGCATCTGGATCTCACTAGGCGAAAGGTCAGAGAAGATCATGTCCAGGATCGGCATCTGGATTCCGTACTGTTTCGCGCTGACAGTCTTTGAGATTGGATTGCTAGTGGCCGTACTCGGAGATCCCGGAGATGAGTCGGTCGAAGTCTTTTCTGGCATGATCATCAGCCACCAGTTGATGGGCGCGATCATGCTGGGCGTTTGCCTGACACTTCGCGGGTTGGGGTATCGCCTGGAACGCTCAATGAAGCATGACGCCGCCGCCGCGGAGCTGACCTAGCTTCGACGCGGTCTCCTCTCGGCTCGTACTCAACGAAGTGGTATTCGACGGCATCCACGAAACACCGCAATCGTTTAGGAGCGAGTCGGAGTACGAGTACCGGCGGAACAACTGAGTTACGAGTACGATCTGAAAGAAACGCCGACGTGCTTAGGCAGAGACTACGCCGCCACCAACTGCCTGGAAATCGTGACCGCATGCTGTGGTGACGCGAACGATCCTTGATTCAGGAATCGCAGCGTCAACTCCAGTGTGTCATGTTGGTTCGGCAACGCCTGATGCGTCGATTCGATCACACGATGATCCTTTTGGTGATCCAGGCGCGTAGCATCAACGTCAACCACAAAGTCATTGGACGCGGCGATTACACCCACTTCGAGCTTGCCTGGGTCGCTAAGCGTGTTGACCAGACTTCTGGGCGATTCACTCAACTCCTCTAACTGGGGAAACAATCCGCGAAGCGGTCCCAGGGGAAGTCGAGTCAGCTTCGATCCGTTGTTGGGCGGTGCCAGCATCACCATCCTCATCTCTGCCTGCCAGCTGGCTCGCGCCAAAGCACATCGAGCAATGATGCCTCCCATGCTATGCGTTACCCAATCCAAACGATGCGACTGAGTGGCACCAATCGATTCGAGGTGCTCTAGGAGACGCTTGGCGTGATGGACAATTGATCCGCGCAGACTGGGGTAGCCCCAATTGATCACGGTGTATCCAGCGTCCGAGAGCCCGACGGCCAGCGAGTCCATGCTGCGACGGCTAGCCAGCATCCCGTGCAGCAGGACGACCGTGCGACCTTCGCTGGGTCGCTTCTGCGAATCGTCCCAACACTGCAACCACATGAGCGCGCTCCGCCATCCTTGGGAATGAGGTTCTTTCCGCTGTTTCATCGGACGATCAGGTGGTTCCATTCGGCAAATTCGACCAATTGGCTACCAAGGCAAAACGGGTAGACCAGGCAAACGTCGGCCTGGTGGACTGAATTTCACGGTCGCCGCGCCCCGCGTGCTACGTTTGTAGGCCTCGTGATCTCGGGGCACTGCGGTTCTCTCCAGACAATCACTCCAAGGCAACGCATGTACACCCTGATAGCATTTGGGTTTGGGGTCTCGCTCTACGCGGTGGTACGCATCCTGGTTGGGTGCCTTTACACCGTGTCTCCCGACCAACGCGCGGTCGTGACAACGTTTGGTGCGGCCCAGACACTGCCAACCACGACCGAGCCGGGGATGGTCGACGGTGAACCCGAAGATCCTGATGAGCAGCAACGCTACGCCTACCCTCAGGTGCAAGTCATTGGTCCCGGCGGTCCGTACTTCAAGTTCCCCTGGCAGCGTGTTCACAAGGTCAGCGTGGCAACGCAGGCTGTGGATCTCTCCTGGGACCCCTCCAAAGCTCAAAGCACGATCGAAGCCGTCACGAAGGACAACTTGACGACAGGCGTCAATGGCCAGATCCGCTACCGCATTAGCGAAAATAACCTCTACCCGTACCTTTTCGGTGTCGCCAGTCCGCTGGAACACGTCATGGGCTACTTCGTCTCGGTACTCCGTGAGCGGATTGCAAACTTCACCGATCCGAAGGGGCAAGGGCTGCTGACCGAGGAGGAAACGGTCGATGCGGAAGCGGCTGAGGGCACCGAGAGTGCAGTTGAACTATCCGAAGGGGTTTCGATCAACGACCTCCGCAAGAACCTACCGCTGCTGAATCAGTACATGGAACAGCAGTGCCGTAGTACGACGACACGCTACGGCATCGAGTTGGACGCGGCACTGATCACCGAAATCGATCCACCCGCTCAAGTCGATCGTGCGTTATCCGCAATCAATAGCACTCGAAACCAGGTCGCCGCCGACATCAGCACCGCTCGCGCCGACGCGGAGCAACAGATCACGATGAGCGCACGAGCGGTTGAAATCGCGACCAACAACGCCCAAGCCGAAGTCGCACCGTTGCAGGAATTGGCGGGGACACTCGATGCGATCAAGAAAGAGGGCGGATCGGAGTGTCTGAAAGCGTACTTGCGAAATTCGAAAGTGCCGCTGTTCAAGCGGGCCGGCCGGATTGTCCATGCGGTTGCCGCCAATGCCCCAGGAGCCAACCAATGATCTACTTGATACCGTTCTTCATCGGCCTGATGGCGATCCCGTTTGCCTTGGGCATTGCCCGGTTGTTTGGCATCTATGCGTGCGTGAACGAGTGCCAAGCGCAAGTCTTCACGTTGTTCGGCAAAGTGATCGGCACCATTGATGTGGCTGGCCTTCACTTTCCCATCGCCTACTTTGGTCCCAAGGCTCTGCTGATTCCCTTCTTTGGCAAACGATACGTCGTCAGCACGGCGCTTCGTCAGCACTATCTGCGAAGCCAGATGGTCAACAGCGAAGAAGGGACGCCGATGGGCGTCGGCATCTGGTACGAGATGCAAGTCAAGGATCCGGTCGCATTCCTGTTCATCAACGCGAATCCCGATGGTTCGCTGCAAGCCAACGTCACAAGTTCGACAATCTCCACGCTCAGCAACCTGGAGATGGAGACGATGCTGGAGGACCGGCACAGCCTTAGCCGCACGGTTCGCCAAGCGGTCTCACCGTTGTCAGAGAAGTGGGGG
>JBCCUO010000578.1:0-3574 GCA_039196805.1 Planctomycetota bacterium
AAACTCGAATTTTTTTTATTGCTGATCAACTCGGCGGGGTCGCTCTCTTTGCCGCGTCGGGCGCCTTTTACCCCTTTCTGCTTCACCCTATTTAAAAACGACTCTGCAAGCGGATTCAAGCACTTGCACCAGAGGCGAACGCCCGTGGCGTTGTCGACACGGCACCACTTCCGGAAAGAGAAGTTGCCGTTGCGGCGGGCCTCGGCTGGATTGGCAAGAATACGTTACTGCTAAATCGCAAGGCTGGAAGTTACTTCTTCTTGGCGTGCGTTTTGGTCGACATCGACTTGCCCGCCGATCAGCCTCATTAATCGTCGCATTGCGGTAGCTGCACGGCTTGCTTGCGGGCTTGCCCGACCGATGCGTTTCCTGAGCCAGGGGTCTTGAATGCGTCGCGATGCATCAGCTACTTGACGATCGAGCATCGTGGCGAAATCCCGCCGGAGCTTCGATCAGGCATCCAAGACTGGGTCTTCGGCTGCGACGTTTGCCAGGAGGTCTGCCCGTGGAATCGTAAGCCATCTCGCAGGCAGGCCCAGCGGGTATTGCGGCTGCGGACGGCCGATCTGCAAACGTTGTTGCAGATGGATGAGGACACCTTTCGGCATCAGTTTCGAAGGACTCCGTTTTGGCGCACACGTCGTCCTGGCATGGCGCGCAACGCGGCCATCGTGCTCGGCAACCTCGGAAACCGCGACGCGGTTCCCTGCTTGGCCCAAGCGCTGCGGGACTGCGAACCGAGCGTCAGGGGGGCGGCCGCCTGGGCGCTAGGAAAGCTGGCTGGCGAAGATGCCTTGGCCTTCTTGAAAGATCACCAGACAGTTGAAACCGATCCGGTGGTGCACGAAGAGATCGCCGCTGCCATCCGGACCGCGATCGCCGATCCACGCTAGCCGAATGAACCGGGCTCTGCCGACGGGGTCGTATTCGATAGGATGCGGGCCTTAGCGGGTCAGTCCGCATGATCACGCGGTGGTTTCCGCGCGAAATCGATCCTCGAACTAGCACAACGATGAAGACGAACGAACTGCGGGAAAAGTACCTGGCGTTCTTTGAATCCAAAGGTTGCGTCCGCCAGCCCAGCGATGTTCTGGTGCCGACCTGGGACCCGTCGGTCCTGTTCACACCAGCCGGCATGAACCAGTTCAAGGATCATTTCTTGGGCAAAGTCGCTCTCGATTTCACACGTGCAACCACCTGTCAAAAGTGCCTGCGCACGGGCGATATCGAAAACGTGGGCCGCACCGCGTTCCACCATACCTTCTTTGAGATGCTGGGCAATTTCAGCTTCGGCGACTACTTTAAAGAAGAGGCAATCCACTGGGCCTGGGAGTTTCTGACGGACAAGAAATGGTTGGCTCTGGATCCCAAGCGTTTGACGGTCACCGTTTACAAGGACGATGACGAGGCGGCCAGAATCTGGCATGAATCGATCGGACTGGAGACCGGCCGGATCGCCAGAATGGAAGAAGACGAAAACTTCTGGCCCGCGTCCGCTCCCAGCCAAGGACCCGATGGCGTCTGCGGCCCTTGCAGCGAAATCTACTACGTGCTGGACGACGGTAGCGACGTCGAGATCTGGAACCTGGTGTTCACGCAGTTCAATCGGGTTGGCGATCCACCGGACAATCTGCATCCGTTGCCCAGCAAGAACATCGACACCGGCATGGGATTGGAGCGGACGGCCAGTGTGCTGCAGGGCGTCCCCACCAACTATCACATCGACTCCCTGATGCCGATCGTTCAGGCCGCGGCGGACGTAACGGGGGTTCCCTATCAGTACGACAGCGACAACGGCCGCAGGCTTCGGCGAATCACCGACCATGTCCGCGCAGCGACCTTCGCGGTCCACGAAAACGTCTACCCCGGCGCCAACGGTGCCAAGTACGTCATCCGCCGGTTGATTCGTCGCGCCGTGTTGGACGGACATCAGATGTCGCTTCGCGAGCCTTTCCTGCATCAACTGGTCGGTGCTGTCGCCGAGACCATGAAGCAGCCCTATCCGGAGTTGTCGGAGACCGTTGATCGAGTGGCCGGCGTGATCAAGAGCGAAGAAGAACGCTTCTTTGACACATTGGACGCGGGTCTGCAGCGCATCGACAAGATGTTTGCTGAGATGCGGGTCAAGAATACCGGAATGATCGACGGCGATTTGGCAGCCGAGTTCTACACCAGCTTTGGCGTGCCTCCCGAGTTGTTGCAACAGATTGGCGCCGAGCAGTCGTTCACGTTTGACTGGGACGGCTATGCCAGCGCGATGCAGCGACACGCTGAGGTCAGCGGCGGCGACCAATTCAAGTTGTTTCAAACCGGACCGTTGGAGTCGCTGAAGGAATCGCTGCGTTCGACGGAGTTCCTTGGTTATGAAACGACTCGATCGGACGCCATGATCAAAGCGATCGTTGCCGACACGGGCGAGGACGAAGATCACGAGGGACGATTAGTTGCCGAAGCGACGGCCGATCCTGATTCCCCTTGCCGACTCGTGTTGGACAAAACGCCGTTCTACGGTGAATCGGGCGGCCAAGTCGGAGATATCGGGAGCATCACCGGCGACGGCTTCAAATTCCAAGTGACCGACTCGAAGAAGCATGGCGATTTGGTCGTCCATCACGGTGTCGTGTTGGAAGGTCAAGTCAAGGAAAACACACCTTGCGTGGCGTCCGTGGATGTCGACAACCGCGACGCGATCCGCCGCGCCCACTCGGCCACTCACATCTTGCACTACGCACTTCAAAAGAACGTTGGCAAGCACGCTCAACAACAGGGCAGCAAAGTGGAACCCGACTGGCTGCGGTTTGACTTCACCAACCAAGAAGCACTCAGCGAAGACACGCTGGCCAAAGTCCGCGCGGATGTGTTGGAGCGGGTTGAACAGGATGGTGCGATCCGTTGGGATACCGTGCCCCTGTCCACGGCGCGTGAGGCGGGCGCGATGATGCTGTTTGGCGAAAAGTACCCGGATCCCGTTCGGATGGTGTCGATCGGAGGGTTTAGCAAAGAACTCTGCGGTGGCACTCACCTGGACCATGCCGGCCAGGTGCAAGCCTTTGAAGTGATCAGTGAAGAGAGCGTCTCCGCGGGAACACGCCGCGTCATTGCGGTGACAGGCCCGCGCGCGGAAACTCATCGCCAAGAGTCGATTGATACCGTTCTGGCAGCGGCCAACCTTCTGGGTTGCGAATCGACCGAGTTGGCCGAACGCGTTACCGAGTTGATGCGGGAAACGCGTCAGCTGAAGAAGGAGTTGCAGGCCGGAAAAGCGACCGATCACTACAAGTCCTTTGTGGGCACAACCACTCCGTCCGCCCTGCCTTATCCGCAAGCACGCACACTGCTTCGGGACGCCGCCAGAGCCCTCAACGTGTCGGCGTCCGACGTGACGACTCGGATCGAGGCGATGTTGACCGACCGAGTTGACTTGCTAAGTCAGATCGGTGAGATGACGGCCGGTGGCACCCTGTCCGCTGACGACCTGATGGAAAAGGGCACTACGGTAGGTGACACGTTGGTCGTTGTTTCGGAAACTCCCGGCGCCAACCCCAACGTCATGCGCGGTTGGATCGATCAGATT
>JBCCUO010000579.1:0-3573 GCA_039196805.1 Planctomycetota bacterium
GGTCGGCGCAGTTTCCAGAGAACAGAAAGACTCGATATCTGTCCACCCTTGGGATAGAACGTGTTACGAAAAGAATTAGGCTGACGCCTGAGTTTTTCGATCGCGGCAGGTTTAACGTCTTGGTGGCGTGGGATAGATCGCGACCTTAGGGCAGATCCTTGGACGCAAAGCAACTGGAAAGCTGGACTGCGACGTCGATGAGCGACCTGCTTCGTTCCGCCCAAAATCACTGGAAGTCGGTCGTTGCGACCGCCGTGGTTGTGGCCGGTGCGGGCGTTTGCGCTGCCCTGCTCCTGCCCAGCAAATTCCGCAGTGACGGATTGGTTTACGTTCGTTTGGGACGCGGAGCTCTGGCAGCGGACCCAATGACGAACCCCAACCGCTCCGTCTCGCTGCAAGAAAGCCGGACGACCGAGGTTTTCAGCGTCGGCGAAATGATCGAGAGCCGAGAGCTGGCTGAGCGAGCCGTTCGACGCGTCGGCGCGGAGCGAATCAACACACCGCGGACCTGGTTGGCGAAGACGCTTGATTCCCTTGGCCGGTCGTTGAGTCCCAAGCCCGACGTTCCAGTGGAATTGGATCTGGTCTCATACGAAAAGCAGGTTGAACTCGAGGAGAGCGTCGAGACGCTTCAAGACGCGATCAGCGTGAAGGTTCCCAAGAACGGTTACACCGTGGGGGTCTCAGCGGCGATCGATGACCCCGTGTTGGCCCAGTCGATGGTCCAGGCCATTTTGGACGAGTACAAGGCGTTCCACGTCGAAGCGCACCAAGCCAGTGGGACCTTGGAGTTTCTGCTGAGACAAGTCCAGGAAAGCAAGGCTCTGGCGACGGAAGCTCGCCAGGCGTTGCAGCAAGCCAGGTCAAAAGCGGGTTGGTTGAGCCTTGAGACCGCTGAAGCCACTCTGCGCGAACGGATCGTCAAAGCATCGACCTCTCTGGACCAAGCAGAAGCGGAATCCAAGGAGGCCCAGTTACGGGCGGACGATCTGGCCGCACAGCTAGAGGGTATCGATCAGTGGGTACCGATCGAAGTGACCAGCGGGATCGCGGATAATGCCGGCGACATCATGCGAAGCCAGCTCTACGACCTGCAGGTCAAAGAGAGCGAGGCGATCTCGAAACTGAGCCCCTCGCACCCCCGCTATCGCATGTTGCAAGAGCAACTGTCCAAGAGTGCCTCGATCGTGGAACAAGAATCCTCTGATCGCAGTCAGACTCGTGAAGCACTCAATCCGGTCCATCAAGCGATTTCGACGGCAGCGCAGACCGCCCGATCAGAAGCTGCGGGACTGACCGGGCGACGTGACGCGCTCCGCAAGGCATTGCAGGCGGCTAAGGCGGACGCCGAACGCCTGAATCAAGACGCGGTCGAGTTGACTCGGTTGGCGTGGCAGGCCGACATCGCCGAGAAGAACTACCTGACGCATTCCCAACGGTTGGAAGAGGCTCGGATGACGGCCGAATTGGATCGCGCCGAGTTTTCGGATGTCTCGGTGATTCAGGATGCTTCGCTGAATCTGAAGCCAATCGGACCATCTAAGGCCATCATCGTGCTGCTTTCCGCGGCGATGGGTGTGTTCCTTGGGCTTCTTCAGGCGTTTTTAAGAAGTCCTCTTCCAGCCAACAAAGCTCATTCACTTCATCGCCTGCAACCCATGGCAGCCGGCGACGTGCTCGCATCGGGCTCAGGCGTGGGTATTTCCGATGCTGCGATACACGGCCCTGCCACTGCCAGCGGAGCGGCCCCCACGTCCATCCCCGGCACGAAAGCCTCGCCCATGCCACTGCGGGATGAAACAACTCTGCCCGAATACGCTCCCACCATCCCCCGCTGATACCTCAAGGACTGACCCAAGACGATCCCAACGAGTTTCATCCGATAAGTCCGTCATCGTTCGCTTGGAAACGAACTTCCCCTGGGGTAACGAAACCCCAACTCCGGTGCGTCCGGATGTTCCGTCACTGAGTTTACTACCACGATTATTCAACTTGACAAAGCCAGTTGCCGAACAGGCCGCGCCGCGGCGGATGGCAACTGACTCAGGAATAGAAGGCTGATTGCCGTGCTTGGAGCCATCGTTGCCAGCTGGTCGCGTCGCGTATCGCAGATGATTGCGAGCGATCAGCTGATGTTGACCGCCCGAGAATTCGACCGCGAGATTGCTCGGGAACGTGTTCGATCAACTCGTCGCGCCATCCCGTTTTGCATCGTCACGATTCAGCTGGATTCTCGAACAGTATCCGCAAGCGTCCGCGCCCGTCTTTCACGGTTGCTCCAGAGCAATCTGAGAATCACCGACCACAAGGGCCAGCTGAACGCTTCCACGTACGCCGCCTTGTTGGTGGACACACCGGAGATGGGTGGACGCGCTGCGCTGGATCGGCTGACTCAACTGATCGACGAGACAGGGATTCAAGCGACGTTGAAGCTGCGTGTTCATGACCCGGATGGCTTCGACGACCACGACTCCGATGATTTGACTGGTAACCGACGCAACTCGGACCGCGTGCCCGCTGATCAACGACTTGACAGGGCCCATGACGCGATTGCATGCCTCAGCGGCAGGGAGCCTTCTTTTTCTGAAGCGGGCCACGTCCAAGTCACTAGTGAGGATCCGATGGTTTCCCCGCCAGCTGCTCGCATGGCCGTCAAACGGGCTGTGGACATCGCGGGCGCTTCGATCGGATTGCTGGTGACGGGGCCAGTCATTCTGGCCAGCATGGCTGCCATCCGCCTGACCAGTGCCGGACCGGCTCTGTTTTGCCAGACGCGCGAGGGCAAAGGGGGCCAACCCTTCACCATCTACAAGCTCCGCACGATGGTCATCGACGCCGAACGCATTCAATCAGAGCTCAGGGTGGACAGTCACCGCGATGGTCCCGCGTTCAAGATGCGCCGCGACCCTCGAGTGACCACCGTCGGTCATTTCCTCCGCAAGTCGTGCATCGATGAGCTGCCCCAATTGCTGAACGTACTCAAGGGTGACATGTCACTGGTTGGGCCGCGTCCCCTGCCATGGCACGAGAGCCGCGCCTGTTCCGCGTGGCATCGACGTCGATTAGATCTACGGCCGGGATTGACGTGCTACTGGCAAGTCAACAAGGCAGCCGCCGAAACGTTCGACGAGTGGATGCGAATGGATCTTCGCTACGTCGATCAGTTCAGCCTTTTGAAAGATCTGAAACTGATCGCACAGACCGTGACGGTTCCCGTCTTGGGCCGCGGTAGCGATTGAGGCAATCGTGTTGAAGCAACGCCAACCGGGTCGCCGCCTCGCCTCTTTGTCATTGGACTTGGATAACCAATGGGCGTACCTGCGCGCGGCGGGTCGAAATGACTGGGAGTCGTCGGCATCGTATTTGCCCATAGTGATCGATCGGATCGTCGATCTGTTTCGATCATTGGATCTGCCTCTGACCGTTTTTCTGGTTGGACGCGACCTGGCCGATCCACTGGGCGCAGATGCGGAGGCGATCCGGTCCTTCGATCGTCTGCCGCAGTGGGAGCCCGCCAATCATTCACTGAATCATCTGCCATGGATGCATACGCTTTCACCGGAGGAGATCGAA
>JBCCUO010000580.1:0-3563 GCA_039196805.1 Planctomycetota bacterium
ACCGATTCCGATTGGCACCGCTGAGCTGGGAACGTTGCAACAGGTCTTTGATGCCGGTCAGCTGGTCGCACTTCGATACCGTCCGCGTGCGAACTTCACCGGTACCGATTCATTCATCTTTACCGTGACCGACGACGGTGTTTCGGTGCTGCCTGGTTCTGGCGGAATGGCCACCAACGATCCTCGATTGGCGTCAGCCAACGTCTCGATCGATGTGTTGCCTGTCAACGACGCCCCACAGTTCGGCGGTGCAGGCGGGGTCAGCAGTGACGAAGACGCTGGTCCGATCAGCATTGCCGACTGGGCAACCAATGTGCAAGCCGGTCCCACCAGTGCCGATGACGAGATCAATGGCACGACCGAAGAGGCCGCTCAGGAATTGACCTTCCAGATCGTTCAAGTCAGCGGCGACGCTAACTTGTTCAGTGTCGAACCGATGGCCACGATCAGCAACGGATCGGCCACGCTTAACTACACGTCCGCTCCCAACGCCAACGGGCAGGCCGTCTTTGAGGTCACGCTAAGCGATAGCGGGCCGAGTGACCCGCAAGGTGACGGTTCGGTCAATGTGAGCGATACGCGAACGTTCACGGTGACGATCGACGCGGTCAATGACGTGCCGACGTTCACGCCAGGTGGCGACGTGGTGATCAACGAAGATAGCGGGTTGTTCACGACGACCTGGGCGACCAACATCGAGCCTGGGCCAGTAGATGAAGCTGTCCAGTCCGTTCGATTCGAAGTCGACGTCCCCGAAGCCTCGCGTCCGTTGTTCCAGACGCTGCCCACCATCGATGAAAACGGTGTGCTTCAGTTCTTGACGGCCGCGGATGCCAACGGCACCGCGCTGGTCAGCGTGCGGGCGATCGACTCCGAAGGTGGCGAAGCCCAAGCCGTGCAACTGGCCATCGTGATCAACGAAGTCAACGACCGCCCCGTCACCGGGGATGATGAATTCGCGCCCAACGAAGACGAAGTGTTGCGAATCACACAGGATCAGTTGCTGGCCAATGACAATGATGTCGACTTGGTCACCAACCCGAACGAAGCGTTGACACTGCAGTTGCAAAGCGGCACGACCGCTCGCGGAGCCACCATCGTCATTGACCCAGCAACGGGCGACATCGTGTACGATCCGACGAGCGTCGAATCGCTTCAAGCATTGGCACCAGGCCAAAGCCAATTGGATTCGTTCTCTTACACGCTGACCGATGCCGCAGGGCTGGTCAGTCGTCCCGCACTGGTTCGATTAAACGTCGAGGGTCGCAACGATGCTCCGACACTGGTCGTCGATTCGCCAACGCTTCAGCCGACCGGATCAACCATCATTCGTCCACTATTGAACGACTTTGACATCGACGGAACGATCGACATCACTTCCGTGCAGATCGAGTCACAGCCAGCTTTTGGTACTGCCTCGGTTCGAGACGACGGATCGATCGAGTACATCCCGTTCGGTTCGTTCAGTGGCGAAGATGTCTTCACCTACACGGTGGCGGACAACCTGGGACTACGTAGCGAGGCCCAGACCATCCGCGTCGGTGCCAACACGCCACCGGAAGCGTCAGACGATGCAGCTCAAATGTTTGTCGGCGAATCGGCCGTGGACGTCGACGTGCTCGCGAATGACGTCGACAACGATGGCGAGTTGGATCCAGCCAGCGTCACCATCGTGACCGCACCAGGACGTGGAACAGCGACGCCGTTGGCCAACGGACAGATCCGATACGTGCCGGAGGACGAGTTTGTCGGAACGGACTCGTTCACCTACACCGTGTCCGATGCGTCGGGACGCGTTAGCAACACCGCGACCGTCCAGGTCCAGGTACTCGCTAGCCCCGGTCAAAACCCGGCCCTCAACTCGGACGTGAACGACGACGGATTCGTGACCCCGATTGATGCACTGCTGGTGATCAACAAGTTGAATCGGGATCTGCAACCGGGGCAGGACCGTATACCGGTCGACCCCGATGCGCCGCGACCGAACTACTTTGACGTGTCAGGTGACCAGTTCATCTCGCCGATCGATGCCTTGCAAGTCATCAATGCGTTGAATCGCATTGGGCCTTCGGCAGGCGAAGGCGAGCTGGTCGCACCGCCGACCGAGAACTCGGCAGCGGAAACCGGGTCTGTCGATCCAGTCACCCAGGTGGTCGAAGAACTTGGACCAGCGGCCAAGCTGGTTGGCGGGGCGGCAGCGCCATTGTTGGATGCCACTGTCATCGAGTCGATCGCCGAGGCGGAGTCGTCAGACGACGGTACCGTCGAAGCCCTCGACGCGGCGCTGGCCAAGTTGATTTAGGAATCGAGGCCGAGGCCTCACGTGGGCTGATCGAGCGAATCGAAGAACCCCGATCAGCCGCCGAGCGCTAGCGTTTGGTTTGCCAGCAAACGCAATCCCTTGCCTGCGTACACTGTGACCAAACGTTTCGACCGGGCTTGCCCCGGTTGGACGGCAACTGGCGGCACCAACACCGCATTCCAAACCACTGTTGCGACAACGCTCTGGGCGTCGTGGATCGCGATAGAGATTTTCTGGGATAGGCGGCAAGTAGCTGTCACCTATCGCCTCACCGGGGCAAGCCCGGTCCTCGCGAACAGGCTGACTCATACTCCCAAGCCCACTTCGCACGCTGGTTCATCTGGTGTCGGAGCTGGGCGATCTGTCGAGTGGTCATCGTGTCGGAGTCCTTCCGCCGGATTGCCGAGTAAACTTCGTGCGGGTCTGCCACCACAGACATGCCTGCAACGATCTGCGAAATCGCTTGTCGACTCAGATAGTCTCTCATTCCGTCATCGGGCGGATCCTCCAGCAAGAGCTGAAAGTAGTCACGCGAACACGCGTAGCACGGCAGGTGGGCTGCAACGCGGAATCCAAACCAAGTTCCATCTCGATGAACATGAAAGTATCGCGCCTCGCTCCCGCCGGAACGCTCGATGACCATTGGCAAGTCATTCAGCGTCGCTGCTTCTTCGGAAGCTTGATGAATGGTGTCTAGCGCCTTTAGCCAACTGGCGGACGGAAGTCGATTCCATGCGGCCAAAAAAGTTGTTCGCTTCCTATTCAAGCGTCTCCACCGCGCTGACGACGGAACCCGCATGCTCATCAGGCGTGATCCCTCTTGTGGACACTGCCAGCAATAGCCTTTGACCAATGGTTTGTAGACCGCAACCTCCGAGGCTAGGGCAACGCACCGTGTCGGTCGACGTCGTGCTTCAGATCCTTGACCTCAGCTCCGCAGGATTTGATCATACTGCCGGTGGCACGCCGTCAACACATGGCTAGGGCGCTGGTAATGTTCAAGTTTTCGCTTCAGGGAATTGTGATATTGACCTTGGTCGCGGCTCTCGGCGGGGTCATTTTTCGGCAACAGCAGCAGCTCGCCAGTCAACAGAGGCAAATGGGTAGCTTCCGTACTCAAGTGGCAGAGTTACGTAGCGAGCTTCAAGTCGTCGATCAGAAGAGGGTGGCTCGCCAGCTGATGCTGCAGAAGTCATTCGCTAGGCTGAACAAGCGCGTTGAAGACACGCCGCAGAGCCGAATCGGATTGCTCGGGCTTTCC
>JBCCUO010000581.1:0-3547 GCA_039196805.1 Planctomycetota bacterium
GTTCGGATCAATTCGTAGTCGCGAGGCACCATACCGATGTTGGCCAGGTCAAAGGTTTGTCCCCCTTCGTCCAGCAATCGCAGCACCAGTTTTTGTCCGTCAACCGTCGGGATCCCACTCACGCGAAACCCAACTCGCTTGCCGTTTTCCGTGACAGTCAAGTGTCCGTCCTGGGGACGCCGACTCTCGGTGGTGTCCATGTCCGCCATGACCTTGATTCGGCTGACGACAGAATCTTCAATGTGGTTGGGGATGGTCATGACTTGCTGCAGTTCGCCGTCGACGCGATAGCGAACTCGCATCTCCGGCTTGTGCGGTTCCAGGTGGACGTCACTGGCACCCGCCGTCGCAGCCCCGCTGAGGATCGCTTGAACCAACCGCACCACTGGTGCATCGTGTTGATCGTCCACAACGGCGGTGGGTTCGTCTTCGCCGGCAGCAATCGCTTGCTTGAGTTCGGTGATCTTGAGATCAACGATGGTTTGCCTGGCAACGGCGCGATCGTCGTAGGCGCGGCTGATCAGTGTTTCGATGTCCTTGGCCAGCGTGACGCAGGGCTGGATTTGATAGCCAGTCATCAATTCGACTTCGGCGATCGTTTCGATGTCGTCGGGCGCGATCATGGCCAAAGTGAGTTTTCCATCCGCGACGTCGACCGCGGCTGCGGATGCGCTGCGTGCGAAATCCTCGGGGACCAGGCGAACCACTTGTGTATTGATCGTGGTCGTGTCGATGTCCGCATAGGGAACGCGAAATTGCTCCGCTAGCGCTAGTCCCAACTGCCGCGGCTTGATCACGCGTTGCTGGACCAGCCAGTCACCCACCATCACGCCCTTGGGCTTGGACGAAAAAGCTTCGTCGACAGCTTGGGCGTCCGCGAAGCCCATTTCAGTCAGGATGTCGCCGAGTCGTCGCATGGAATTCAGTGGAAGCGGAAGAAGAAAGGGAGGTTGCCTGCGTGCTGAATGAGTCGAACGGTCTAGGCGTTCAACTGAAGTTGCCGGCTTGAGGGAACCAGCAGCGATTGGATCTTGTCTTCCAAAACGGTCGGATCAAACGGGGTGATCAAGTAATCCTGAACTCCGGCCCGGATGGCGCGTTCCACGGTTTCCAGCGTGGGGTCCAAGCTAAAGGCCAGAACCGGGACCTCTTGAGCATCGATCTCGGCGCGAAGCCTGGCCACCCACTCGATCCCATCCTCGGTGATCGCCGCATTGCCTTCGCCCACCAGCAACGACGTATTGACGATGATCAAGTCGGGTTGGTCTTCACGGACCGCCTGAGTTGCCGAGTTGCAGCTCTTGACCAGCGTCAATCGGTATCCGAGTAGCTCAAGACGAAAGGAAGCTAGGTCGGCGAGTGACGGTTCGGCTTCGACCAACAGAATGTGGGCCAAATGCGAATTGGAAGTGGAGGATGACGGTTTCATCGGAGTCGGATGCAAGCAAGAGTTTCGCGGTACGCAAAACCAGGGCGGTAGGCCGGTGCTGGCGAGAGTGGACACCCGCGCAGTTTTGTGCATGCAACCGTACGTCACAGACAGCGACGTGCAAAAAGAATGACCCCAATAAACGGCACAATCGGTTAGCCGTTAGCCGTAAGCCGTAAGCGGTCAGAGGTTAGCGGTCAGCTGATGGCTGATAGCTGATAGCGGACTCCTCGTTCCATGGCTCCGCCATGGAACGCAATGCGCCGGAGGCTCCGCCTCAACGTCGCACCCCTATGTAGCCATCAGAAGCAGCAAGCGGAGAGCCATGTGAGCTTTGAGCTGCCAGGGGCAACGCCTCGACCGTTTGCGTGCATCATCATCCCCTACTCGGTGGCGACCTCGGCGTCTCGTTCTTTCTTTTCGGCGGCCGTGCGGTAGTCGACGACGTCCCACACCAATCCGCATGCGCGAAGGGCGCAAATGGCCCACCAGGTGATGTCGAATTCCCACCAGCGATGACCGTGCTTGGCCATCCGTGGATAAGCATGGTGGTTGTTGTGCCAGCCTTCTCCATACGCAACGATCGCAACCAGCCAATTGTTGCGACTGTCGTCGGTCGTTTCGTAGTTGCGGTAGCCGAACATGTGTGAGGCACTGTTGACCAACCAAGTCGCGTGCAGAACCAACACCAATCGCAAGCACAATCCCCAGATCACCAGCGACAAGCCAAACTCGGTTCCGCCAAACGCGTAGCCGACGCCGAACAGGACAAGTCCCGAAAGGATATGCAAAGGCAGAAACAGGTAATCAAGGACGTGCATGCCACGCTCCTTGTACAAGTCAGGAGCCCACTTCTTCAGGTAGCTGTCACGATCTTCCAAGAACGTGTGCAGGCCGAGCCAAGTCATGTGGCTCCAGAGTCCACCGTCGTTCGGAGAGTGGGGATCGCCCGGCTGGTCGCTGTGTTTGTGGTGCTTGCGGTGGTCGGCCACCCAGCTCAGCGGCGGTCCTTCACCGGCAAAAACCCCCAGGGTCGCGAACAGGTATCGGACCCACGGGTACGTCTTCATGCCGCTATGGGTCAGCATCCGGTGGTAGCCCAGGCAGATGCCCAGGCTGCCCGCGATCCAGTGGAATAGCACCAGCAGTCCCAGCCCGGTCCAGCTAAAGGTAAACGGAGCTGCCAAGCAAGCCACGTGCAGGAGCGCCAACCAACCGACCGACCAGACGCTGAAAGCTGCGTGCTTGCGACGCTCTTCCGCCGTGCCCAGCAGTGAGCCCAAATCGGTCGATTCGGGATCGGATTGCTGCGGTGCCGGTGCTCCCTGAGATGGTCGGGACGGACGTGAACGGGGTTTGACGGCAGGGTCGACAACGGACGCCATTTAACTCAGTCCTGAGTGATGCGGGGCGGGGAGAACAAAGCGCGGTAAAAAACGGGCGCTCCGTCCCGAAAACCTGCCTTGACGCTCGTAAGGTATCCGTTCAGCCAGGTTGTGATGTCTCGCCGCTCACGCAGTCATGTAACAGCTTTGTAAAACCGCACGAAAATCGGCTCGCTGCGTTCCCTAAACACCCAACAGCCGGAGGGTTACGCATGGCCCATCGAGCGGATGCGACGTGTGCGTTGCTTGCGAAAGAACCTGTCAAGTGCCACCCCTTGAACGAGAGGTGCGACAAAGCGTGCACTCGACCGCCCGTATATTGGGCAGCCCGAATGCCCGACGAGACGATTTCAGGCGGAAAACGAGCGTTTTACCTCCTTTGTGGACGCTCTTCTATTTCTGGGCATGCGAAGTGCTCCTCGGAATTCGCTGGTCGCTTGAACAAGGTTGACGTAATATTAACGAAACGTTAACTTTAAGATCCGCGATCGGGAAGGAACCGAGAATCGTCGTTGCCAGCTGGGAGGGGGAAGGATGCCTCCAGACGTCGCCTTTGGAATTGCCACCACGATCTGCCTTTCGCTTGCGGCAGCTTGTCTAGGTCGTCGTGTCGGCCAATGGCTTTCGCCCGATCGATCGGTATTGTTCGCCGAATCGATCCTGCTCTGTCTGACGTTCGGCATCCTGTTTAGCGGTCGGCCACTCTTGGTCGACTACCTGCCCAGTGGCAGCA
>JBCCUO010000582.1:0-3542 GCA_039196805.1 Planctomycetota bacterium
CACGCTGGCTGAAAAGTACGAGGCGGCTGGCAAACGACTGCACTTGACGCACTTGAGCGAAGAATGCCGTCAACTGCTCGACAAGGCGGGCGATCTGGTCGAGGTCAGTCTCTCGGAAGATCCGCAGTACCACCTAGCAACCGACCGCCTCGGATAGACGCCGCCTGACGCCAAGCGGCTGATGGAATCACGATCCGGCATCAGCCGCAACACGCCAACGTGTCGGGTTCTTCGAAGCATTCGCAACACCCGACAGGCTGGCGCCAAGCGGCTGATGGAATCACGATCCGGCATCAGCCGCAACGCGCCAGCGCGTCGGGTTCTTCGAAACAGCCGCGACACCCGAAAGGCTGGCGCCAAGCGGCTGATGGAATCACCCACCGAAATCAGCCACAACGCGCCAGCGTGTCGGGTTCTTCGCAACACCCGACAGGCTGGCGCCGGCTCGCGCCAAGCGGCTGATTGAGAAATCTCGCCTGAACCGGCGCGCCGATTGCTGTTTTTCCTGCGGCCGGTAGGTCGGTGGTCCCGTGAGGCTGCCGTGACCTTACTCTGCGGCCCGTTGATCGTGGTCGCCTAGTCGATGCAACGAGGTGGGATGATGATCGAGACCGATGCACTGCATGCACGCGGCAAGGCTTTGGAAGATGAGTACTTTCATCGTGTTGACGATAAACTCCGGCAGCAACTGAAGGCGTCGATGGAGCGAGATGAGGCCAAGAGGCGTCTTGCCGAAGCGTCCCGGATCGAGGACAACTTGCTGCTGGACCACCTTCTGGACGCCAACATGGACTCGGCCTCGCTGGCGGCGTTGGTCTTGGTCCCACTGGCGTTCGTGGCTTGGTCAGACGGCCAAGTTTCCGTTGAAGAACGCCAGTCCGTCATGCACGAGGTCATGCACCGTGGCGTCTCGCCCCGCAGCAAACCCTTTCAACTGGTGGAATCGTGGCTGGAACACCGACCCACGAATGACTTGGGGGTTCGATGGGAAGAATACCTGGCGGGTGTCACGAAGGTGCTATCGAGTGATGCGTCGGCGGGATTGAGGACGACGCTGATGAAACGCTGTCAAGAGGTTGCCGAAGCGTCGGCAGGCCTGTTTGGTACGAATCGAGTCTCCAAACCAGAGCAAGAGATGCTGGAGAAGATCCGCGTTGCACTCGGTCTGCCCAAGGAAGACTAGACTGTCGACTCGTGCTGCATCGTGGCAACCAGACGATCGATCATCAGCTGTTCTTTCTCGGAAACCTTTCCCAGGCCCAAAACGCCGCCTGACGCTTTGGCCACGGCGGTCATTTGACGCCGTGTCAGGTCGATCAGTTTTTCCGCCGCCGTGTCGGTAACATTGCTGAATCGGCCATGCAGGTAACGTCTCCAAGCGTCGACGCAGAGACCTGGTGGCCGTTTGCGCAACCAGGTGTGAAGCAATACCCAGGCGGTCGTGTCTTCTCGGATGCCCAGTTCATGAGCCTGCATCATGACGACGCCGCGTTCTTGGGCGTCGGCGTTCGCTTCCGCCCATGCCACCAAGACGAGCGGGAAAAGCCGCAGCGCGATCAACCCGTCGGCGGTGATGCCCAACCGCGTCAACTCTTCGATCAGCTTCGCGTCCTCAACACCGGTTGCCCGAATCAATTCCGCTCGACCTTCCTCGGACACCACGTCCTGATGCAGCTTCTCGACAATCTTGTCTTCCAGGTCCGCAAAGTATTGGTTCGTCGCAAGTCTTGTGTTCATCATCCGTCGTCGCCTTGCTGGCTCATCGCGTGGTTGTGTGGGAGCAGCGTCATTGTTGATTTGCCCTTGGAAAGCAACTCGCGGGCCGATCGCCCGTGATTCAATGCAGCTTGGGGCTGCAAGTTGTCGCTGGGACCATCCGAAGGACCTGTCGCCGATAGTCGTGGACGCAGGAGTACGGAAACGGAGCGTTGCGTCATCGTGCCGCGCGACATCGGGACACATCCGTGCGACAGGGCACGCCCTCGCAGGGAGTCCAAGGCTATAATCGTGGCACTAGCGCCGCTCTTACTCCGTCTGATTCAGCTATGCCGCAACGCTTTCGATCGACACTTGTAGTTTCCTGCGTTGTTGCCTTGGTTCTGATTGCCACGGCCCGAACCCAAGCTGCGGCACAGGAAGGCGTGCAGCGTCATGGCGTGAGACTGCACGACGACCGACTTGCTCTCACTCTGTTTGCGGAAGATCCTCAGATCGTTACCCCGATCGGGATGGCGATCGACTCAGAGGATCAGGTGTTTGTGCTTGAGTCGCACACGCATCATCCGGCACCGGACTACGAAGGGCCGGAAGGCGATCGAGTCAAGATCTTCCGCGACGTCGACGACGACGGTCGAGCTGACGAGGTACGCGTTTTTGCCGAGGGGATTCATCAAGGAATGAATCTGGCCTTCTCGCCTGATGGCGTTCTGTACGTGGTTTGCTCGCGACAGGTGCTCAAACTGCACGATACCGATGGCGATGGTGTCTGTGACCAACAGCATTCGGTCCTACGTTTGGTTACCAAAGAACGATACGCACACAGTTGTCTGTTGGGGATCACCTTCGACAACGACGGTTGGATGTACGTTTCGCGCGGAAACACCGGTTCGCATGGTTACCGTTTCGAGGGCAGCGACGATTCGTCGGTAAGCGGATACGGCGACGGCGGAAGCGTCGTCCGCTGTCGGCCTGACGGTTCGCAGATTGAGCCGTACGCGACTGGATTCTGGAATCCATTCGATCTGAAGTTTGATTCGCACGGCCGCTTGCTGTTGGTTGACAACGATCCTGATGCCCGCGGTCCCAATCGTTTGGTGCAGGTGGTTCGTGGCGGCGACTACGGTTTCAAGGCTATGTATGGTGGAAGCGGAACTCACCCGTTTCAAGGTTGGGATGGAAGCTTGCCCGGGACACTCCCAATGATCTCCGGCTTGGGTGAAGCACCCTCGGGTGTGATCGATTGCCGCCGGTCGTCGCTGCCCGTCAGTTACGCAGACTCCATCCTGGCGACGATTTGGAATGAGAACACGATCGAGCGGGTTGAGCTTGGCGTCGATGGTGCGACGCTGACAAGTCGCAGCCGCACCGTGTTCATGTCGGGAGGTAACGACTTTCGACCGGTGGCCATCGATTGCGATAGTCGCGGCAATCTCTTCGTCACCGATTGGGTGTTGGTCGACTATCCCAACCACGGGCGTGGGCGCATCTGGCGTGTTGCCACGGATGCCGAATCGGAAACGCTTTCGCCTCGCAAGAGATTCGCTTCCGCGTTGGCCGATCCGATTGCGAAACGCTTGCGGGTCATTGAAAGACTATCCGCAGATCGGTTAGTGACCGCCGCTAGTCAGGGAGATCCGATTGAGCGACACACGGCGACACAGCGGTTGGCCGAGGAGTCCATGAAATCCACGCGACAAGCGATGACAAAGGATCACCGAGCGAGCGTCCGGCTAGCCGGGTTGCTGGCAACTCGGCTCGCCGAGCCGGAGCATCCGAATTCGATTCGCACGTTCCTTTCAGATCCGGACCCGCAGGTTCGTCGC
>JBCCUO010000583.1:0-3533 GCA_039196805.1 Planctomycetota bacterium
CGAGGACCTTGCGTCAACGGTCGCACAGATCGACCGGCATCGATCCGATCGCCTCGCCACCGCCGACATGCCCTCTGCTCCGATGGCCGATTGGATGACCATCTGCCGCCGTCTTTCGCTCGCATTGGTTGGCAACCAGATGTCTTTGGAAGAGATTCGCGAACTTGAACAGTTTCCCGAATCGGAGCGCGAGTCAGTTCATCTGTCGAATCTGTTGGACGACGCCCGGTTCCATCATTACTGGGCCGAACGCTGGACACGTTTCCTAGTGGGAACGGATGGCGGGGAGTTCTTGGTTTACCGTCGCCGTCGCTTCCGAGTCTGGTTGTCTGAAGTCTTCGCGGACCAGTGGCGATACGACCAACTGGTCCGAACGCTCGTCACGGCGGAAGGTCTTTGGACGGACCGACCCGAAGTCAATTTCTACACAGCGACCTTTGATAGTGGCGATGGGAAACCCGACGTGGTGCGACTGGCCGCTCGCACATCTCGAGTGTTCTTGGGCCTTCGGATCGACTGCCTGCAGTGCCACGATGACTTCCTGGGCAATGTTGCGTTGGGCGACTGCGTGGATCCAAGACCAGGTCAACAGGCAGATTTCCATCAGCTGGCCTCGTTCTATTCCGCCGCCACGACCAACGGACTGCAAGGCATTCGTGCCAAAGAAGCTGACTACCGCTACAAGTACCTCGACGCAGAAGAGGAAGTCGATGTCGCGCCATCGGTGCCGTATTCACCAGAGTTGCTACCCGAGACCGGCGACGCCCGGGAGCGATTGGCCGCTTGGCTGACGCACCCACAAAACCGACAGGCGGCGCGGTCCGCCGTGAACCATGTTTGGGCGTTGATGTTCGGGCGGCCACTGGGCCAAGGCGTCGACAACATCCCCCTGGACTCCGATCGGCATCCGTTGATCGATCGATTGGCGGATGCCTTCATTGCAAGCGAATACAACCTGCAAGATCTGATCCGAGTGATCGCACTCAGCGACCCGTTTTCCGTCGAAAGTCGTGCGGACTATCAGGTGACCGAATCACATGACTTGGTGGGCGCGGTCTTTCCGCTGGTACGACTTCGACCCGAACAAGTTGCCGGCAGTGTTGTGCAGAGTTCGCGAGTTAAGACCGTAGATCGTGACTCCGCGTTCTTAGTTCAGCTGCTCAAGTTCGGTCAATCGAACGAATTTGTTCAGCGCTATGGCGACATGGGGGAAGACGAGTTCTCCAGCGAAAGCGTAACCGTGACGCAGCGACTGCTAATGCTTAACGGCAAGATGCTGAACGAATCAACAGAGTTGAATCCCGTGCTAAATGCGTCGGCACACGTCAACATGTTCTCCGCGAACGACCCCAAAGCGGTCGAGTCGATCTTCCTTTCGGTACTGAATCGGTATCCGACCGATGAGGAATCCGCAGAGTGGACAACCCGCTTTGCAGCGGGGGATCGAGGCAATCACATCGAAGACCTTTGTTGGGTGCTGCTGAACAGCAGCGAGTTTTCATGGAATCACTAGGCAATTTGAATCCCGCAACCGATCTGTGGTCTGCCACCTTGAATCGACAGTCAAGCCACGATGAGCAATCGACTCTGCAACCCAGCCACACATCTGAGCCGCCGAACGCTTCTGGGTGCCGGCACCGGTTCGATGTTGATGCCAATGCTGGCACAGCAACTCGCGAGGGCCGCGGAGAGCAGCCCAGGCGGCCGGCCCAAAAGCGTCATCCAGGTCTGGCTGGAAGGAGGGCCAAGCCAACTGGAGACGTTTGATCCGCACGCCGGCACCAAAATCGGTGGTGATGTGAAGGCGATCGATACCAGCATCCCCGGTGTCCAGATCTCCGATCTGTTGCCTCAGACGGCCGAGCAGATGCACTTGGCCAGCCTGGTGCGAAGTGTGGTCGGAAAAGAAGGAGACCACGAAAGGGCATCGTACAACGTCAAGACTGGTTTCCGTCCGGATCCCACTTTGATCCACCCATCGCTCGGCGCTGTCCTTTGCAGTGCCGATAGTCGCGGCGCGGAGATTCCGCGTCACGTTTCGATTCTGCCAGGCAACTGGCCCGCGCGCGGTGGCTACTTGGGAGCCTCACTCGACGCATTCAAGATCGGCGACCCCGCGCAGCCGGTTCCCGACATCAGCGCTCGAGTCGACTCGCCGCGCTACGACCAGCGTGTCAAGGATCTGAACAAGCTGGAGAGACGTTTCGCAACAGGAAGACTGATTAACTTGGAAAAGTCGCGCACACTGCATGCAAGTGCCACAGAAGCTGCGATGAAGATGATGTCCAGCGAGCAAGTCGACGCGTTTGACGTGACACAGGAGTCGGCGAGCGAACGTGATCCTTTCGGCGATACTAGTTTTGGACGTGGCTGCCTGGCCGCCATTCGACTGATTGAAGTCGGCGTCCGGTGTGTTGAAGTGACCCTGGGCGGCTGGGACTCTCATGCAGCCAATCACACTTTGCAGGCAGGCAAGTGCGAGACACTGGATCCCGCACTGGCTTCGCTTTTAAGAGTGCTTAAGGAACGTGACCTCCTCGATTCGACTTTGGTCGTCTGTGGAGGCGAGTTTGGCCGCACGCCGACCCACAATCCAGCGGACGGACGTGACCACTGGCCACACGGCTTCAGCGTTCTGCTGTCAGGATGCGGCATTCGCGCAGGGCACGTCCATGGGGCGACCAGCCCTGAGCTGATCAAGCCGCCGGTTGCCCCTCAAGATGCCGTCGAAGATCCTGTCACCATCGCCGACTTGCACGCCACGATGATGCACGTATTGGGCATCGACCATGAGCACGAAGAGGACACACCGATCGGCCGGCCCATGAAGCGAAGCGAAGGCCAAGTCATCAAGCCCATCGTCGCCTAGCAAGGGATCTCAACCCTAAGCGTCAGCTCGAAGGATCCACAACACACGCCTTGTACACGGGAAGGCTTGCTCTAAGCCCGGGCTTGATCGCACGGTTTGGGACCCGTTCCGCACGACTGGGCGTGAAACGCGCGCTGTTCCGATCGACGGAACACTGCAACCACGTCCGTTCTTATTCCTAGTGGTCGATGCCGATCCGTGACGCACGCTTCACGCGTGCGGTGCGCGAGTCTGTTGCGAAGTTCCGCATGTGCCGTGGTGCTGATGCCGATCAACCGGTACGCCGCTTGCTGTCACTGTCACGTTAAGGGAGTCCGTTTCCGCAGCGGACGGCAAGCAGTTGATTGGCGTGCGAAGCCAGTCGGTTGAAAAGGTCGGATCGATGAATTCTCGGATGATCAGATGGGTCGCCGTGGTGGTGGTGCTATTGGCAGGCGTCTTTGGCTGGATGCAGTGGATGCAGAGCCAGGAGTCCTTGTTGCCTGAGGAAATTGTGTTCGGCAATGGACGCATCGAGGCGGTGCAGGTCGACGTCGCGTGCAAGTTTGCCGGACGGATCGAACGGGTGCTAACCAAGGAAGGTGACTTGGTCACCGCCGGTCAGACGATCGCCCGAATGGACACCCTTCAGCTGGACGCTTCGCTCGCACAGGCCAAAGCGCAG
>JBCCUO010000584.1:0-3532 GCA_039196805.1 Planctomycetota bacterium
CCCGCTTGAAGCCACTGCTGGGACAGACCAGCACGGCGTTTTCGTTGTGGATCGACGCCTCCGATGGAAACCGATTTCGAATGCGATCATTTCATGTTCGCGAGACAACGGAAGAGACGACTCGTACGCTACGCTTCTGGTTTTAGGGGAACCTGTTGGTGGAACAGCTTGAGCGAACCACTTCTCGGTTGCGTCGATCCAGCAGACTGTGCAAAGTTGGGCTATGAACATTTCCCTGCAACGACGGCTGATCGGTGCGGCGACGCTGGCGCTGGCCGCTGGTGCCGCCGGTACGTTGTGGTGGGGGCTTACGCCGATCGATGTCGACCAGATCCGTGCCGCTGTCAGCGATCGAACCGCCCAGGGTGGCGTTGCGGAACAGGAGAGCCTGGCATCGCCACCGCAGGACCAGACGTTGATCGCTCGTCGATTTCAACGACCACTTCAGGATCCACCCAAGCCGGCGCCCCCCAAGCCCAGAGCCGAGCCGCGGGTTTCCAAGCCGCAGCCGGCACCCAGACCTTCGCTGAATCTGTCGGTGGTCGGCACGATCATTGATCAGCAGGACCGCCTGGCGATCGTTTCGGACGCAACCGGCAAGTTTGATGTGAAAGCGGTCGGAGAGTCACTGGAGTTGGAACCTAAAGGAGTGCAGATCGAATCGATTGATGCCGAGAGCGTGGTTGTGCGCTATCGGGGTACGGAAACCGTTTTGAAACTGAGTCGGACAAAGAGCAAACGCGGTCGCGGTACTGACGAAAATTCGAACGCCGAGAGACGACGCAATCGTCGCGCGCGGCCATGAGTGCTTCGGAATCGGCGTTGGATGGATGCTACGTCGCGGAGCAGCATGACGGCTGGCTGTTGGTCGTCGCCGACCTGCGACGTCACCTCGCCCCGGACGTCGATCATCAGACACTTGCATGGGAGTTGGCCGATCTCTGGGGTAAAGCCAGTGATGTGTCCCCTCGATGCGTGCTGGCCCCGGCGTCCACGTCCTGCTTCTTTGCCCGCGTCCCGAATGTATCCAGCAGCGAGTTACGTGACCGCGTCGGCATGCGATTCCAGTTGGAAGAATACTTGCCCCTGGACGCCGAAGCGGTCGCGGCCGACTTTCGACCCCTGAAGCAACCGGGGCGAACCGCGAATGATCCCCTGGACATTGCCGCTGTTGCGGTTCCGGTCCAGCCGTGGGCGGAGATTAGCGAGGCGATCGAGTCCCACGGGATTGCGGTCGAGGTGATTTGTCCGCGAGCCGTCTTGATCTCCATGGCCGCCATGTCTGACGTTAGTGCCGATGCAGACCATGAGTGGTTGATCGAATCAGGACCGAACTGCGATTGGCTGCGGATTGAAGAGGAGAGCATCACCGCTTGGAAGGTGTTGCCCGCTGACAGCGATTCAGTTCAGCGACATCTTCGACTGAATTCGACGTCCACCGGTTGCACTTTGGTTGCGGAAGACTTAGAGCAAGCGGATCACATCCAAGCGTGGACACCCAATGCGTCTGAGGCCACGCTCAGCGCGACGGACTTGGCACTGTTGGGCGCCGCCGGCGTACTGCGTCGCCCCGAGAATGCCTGGATCAATCTCCGGTGTGATGCCTTGTCGCCACCGGATCGCTTGCGTGCGATCCGCGGTCCGCTGACATGGTTAATGACGTCCGCAATCCTGTTTTTGGTCGTGGTGGCAGCTTCGGCGTGGTGGCGGACGCGGGCAATCAACGCGGAACTAGAGCGAACGATTTCGCGGCAGCGTTCCGCGTTCCAAGAGGCGTTTCCCCAAGCTCGCGTTCCCGCGTCACTGATGCGACGCGTGCGTAGCGAACACACCAAGGCGCTACGGTCGCGTGGGCAGTCGACCGATTTGACGCGTCCCGAGTCGGCCCCGCGACTTCTGCGCACTGCTTTGAACGGGCTGCCAGAGGACATTCGTTTCCAATTGACTCGTGTGGAGATCCGCGCGGAAACGATCGCGATGGACTTGGGCGTTCGGCGCCAGGCGGACGCGGGCCGGTTGGCCGAGTCACTGGCGGCGACCGGCTTTCAGGTGGATCCCCCGACGACCAGGCAGTCCGAAGATCAGACGTACCAGGCGACATTGCGGGCACGCTGGCCGGAGGGAACGCGATGACCGACCAGGCAAGCACGCAACGACGTCGAGCCTGGCTGTTTGCCGGACTGATGGTCGTGATCGGGATCTACGCCGTGTTGAGCGTTTTTGACGCCAGGGCGGCGGCGCGACGATTGAGCGACGCGACTGTCGACCTGGACGAGATGGAGCAAAAGCTGGCGTCGATTCAGCGGTTGCAGCAAAAGCCGTCGATTGCGGCGCTGGACTTGGAGTCCCCCGCCGAAGTTTCCCAGCGGGTTTTACGGGCCCGCGAGTCGGCCAAATTGCCTGAGGCGGCGATCTTGCAGTTGATCCCCTCATCACCGGTGCGGGTGGATCGCAGCGATTTCAAAATGCGATCGACCAGCATTCAGGTGAGGGCGACTACGTTGGAGCGGGTTTTGCAATTTTGCGACGCGTTGCGAGACGATCAAACGGGGTTGATGGTCCGAGACCTGGTCTTGACTCAGCCCAGGTCGGCTCGCGGTGGCGGCGCCGATGTTTGGGAATGCGAGTTGGTATTGACCCAAATGATCTATTCCCCGAAAAGCCAGACGGAGAGCTAGGCACTGTTGATCAAATCAACTCGGCGGGGATAAGGGGTTAGGCACCGATCGATCGAATCCCTTGTGCCTCGGTGACCGAGGGAGCGTTGACGGAATGAATCGCTGCGGGACGATCGTGCTATTGCTGCTGGCAACAGCGGGCGGATGCGCAGTCTTTGATCCCGCAGGGATGGACGGATCCGACGATTCCACGGTTGCCGTGCGCGTCGATGGCCGCACCGCGAAAGCGAAACGGCTGACCAACGTGGGCCTGCGGGCGATGAAGCACGGCAAGGTGGACCTGGCGACGACCAAGTTCATCAGCGCGGTTCGCGCCGATCCGATGTACGGGCCCGCACACAACAGCCTGGGTTTGCTGCACTACGATCAAGGTAACTTGTTCCAGGCGATTCTATCGTTTGAAAAGGCAATGGAGGCGATGCCTTATCATGCCGCAGCTTGTTACAACCTGGCGTTATCGCTGGAGGCCGCCGGCCGCGTCTACGAGGCGATGGACCTGTACCTGCAAGCGGTGGAAATGGAGCCGGCCAACCCGCATTACTTGGGGAGCCTGGTTCGATTGAAAGTCCGGCTGGGTGAGCACGATGAGCTGCTGGTTCATCAGCTGCAAAACCTGGTGCTGATTGAGACGCGTCCGGAATGGCGTGCCTGGGCGGATCGCCAGCTCGCGCTGCCCCTCAATGCGATGTTGGACCGCGGGCCGGAGTCGCCCGATTTGGACGAAGTCAACTCGCAACGGGACCAGGCCCTTGATCCCGAGGGTATAATCAACTAAATATCAAGACGAGAACGTCTGTATCTGAACGAGAAAAGAACGAGAAATCCAGCAATAGTCCATTTTCTTTATGTTCGGA
>JBCCUO010000585.1:0-3531 GCA_039196805.1 Planctomycetota bacterium
CCCCTGTAAGACAACGACGGACCGGCAGTATTCCCCATCGAGCAGATGGTCACCGGCAGCCGTTTTCCGACCATCGACTTGGAAACGGCAATCAAGAATCAGAATCGTTCAAGTAGGAGGATGATCCGATGAATCAATCTCGAAGAAACATGCTCTCGATGACCGCCGCAGGTTTGATCCATGTGTCTGGCGCCGACAACGTGCTCGCGGGCGAAAGCGAGGAGGAGTCTCAGGTGGACGGACGGCTTCTGGTTCGTCAAGCAGCGGAACGTGGACACACGGACCTGGGGTGGCTGGACAGCTACCACTCGTTCTCGTTCGGTGGCTATTACGACCAGCGACACATGGGTTTCCGAAGTCTGCGCGTGATCAACGATGACAAGATCAGCGCTGGACGAGGGTTTCCCACTCACCCTCACCGAGACATGGAGATCATATCGTACGTGCTGGAGGGATCACTGCAGCACAAAGATAGTACGGGTAAGGGTGCGATCATCACGCCGGACGACATTCAGATGATGTCCGCAGGCACAGGCATTACGCACAGTGAATACAATCCATCGCGTACCGAAGCGAACCACTTTCTGCAGATTTGGATTCAGCCGGCCATGCGTGGAGTGCAGCCTCGCTATCGCGAAAACAGAGTCGTCGACGAACAGAAGACCGATCAGTGGAGCCTCATCGCCGGGCCTGAAGAGTCAGGTGCAGCTGTTGGTGTCTATCAGGACGCCAAGATCTTCGCATCGAAGCTGACGTCTGGACAGAGTCTGGACTACACGCTGGAGCGAAATCGGCACGGTTGGTTGCAGGTGGCACGAGGCGAAGTTGTCGTCAACGGCACGCGGCTGAAAGCAGGTGATGCGGTTGCTTCCAGTCGCCCGACCGGCCTGTACGTCACCGCCAGCGATACGTCCGACGTGCTGCTCTTTGACTTGGGCTAGCGGGCCTCGGGTCGACAACGTAGCCCGCCTTCTCCGAAGGCGGGGCTGAATAGCGGCTGGCGAATGGCGGACTGATTCGTGTCGCGATGGAGGACGGCTCGGGCTCACGGAGTGAGCTGTCGACATTGTTGCCAGCCTTCTCCGAAGGCTACGCTTGATAGCGGCTGGCTAACGGCCCGCTGATTCGCTTCGCGGTGAAAGACGGCTCGGGCTCACGGAGTGAGCGGTCGACAGTGTCGCCCGTTAGACTGGTGGAATCCCGCCAGCCGCAACCCACTCCCTCAGCGTCCTCCGCTCATGTCTCGCTACCTATCCCAGCAGCCGGCGTCTGCCGTACCTGCTTCGACCGTCTCCCGGCAATCAAGCTCAGGTTCTTCCGCTACGCGGGTCAGCGGTCCGCAAGGTCCAGGACTTCGTCTACGTGACCGCCGCCTGTTCCTGCGTGCGGCGTTGATCGCCGCAGCTGGCTCGACCTGCCGAAACCCCTTGCTGGCCGAAGACCGTCCAGCCAAGGAGGCGACGCCCGTTGAACGCCTTTCGATCGGAATCATGGGCGTGAACGGGCGTGGCGGCGCGATCGCCCGAGGAATGCTGGCGACGGGGCAAGTCGACGTGGCGTACGTGTGCGATGTTGACCAGCGAGCGTCCCACCGAGCGGCTACCTATGTGAATGAACATCAGTCCGCCACGACCAAGACGGTCAGCGACTTTCGCAGAGTTCTGGATGACGCCCGCGTCGACGCATTAATTTGTGCCGCCCCCAATCACTGGCACGCGCCCGCGACGATCTTGGGCTGCACGGCAGGCAAGCATGTCTACGTTGAAAAACCTTGCAGTCAGACTCCAGCTGAGGGCGAGTGGGCGGTTGCCGCGGCGCGAAAACATGACCGAGTCGTGCAAATGGGATCGCAGCGGCGAAGCTGGCCCGGCATCATCAAGGCCATCCAGAAGGTGCATGACGGCGCCATTGGCGACGCGCTCTACTCAAGGACTTGGTACAACAATCGCCGCGGCCCCATTGGCATCGGTAAGGAGACTCCAGTGCCTGCGTGGCTGGACTGGCGGTTGTGGCAGGGGCCTGCGCCAAGTCGTCCGTACAAAGACAACATCGTGCACTACAACTGGCATTGGCATTGGCACTGGGGCAACGGCGAATTGGGCAACAACGGCGTCCACGCTTTGGATGTTGCCCGCTGGGGAATGCAAGTCGACTACCCCGTCCGTGTCACCGCGGGAGGCGGGAAACATCGTCATCAAGACGACCAGCAAACGCCCGACACGATGATGGTGACGTACGACTTTGCCGAGAACAAAACGATCACATGGGAGGGCCTGAGTTGGTCTCCTTTGGGGCCTCATGACACATCCTTTGGGATCAGCTTTCACGGCACGGAAGGCTCAATCGTTGTTCGCGGCAAGGGGTACACCCAGTTCGACATGAAGAACAACGTCGTTGAAAGTGAGTCTGCCGAGGGTGGAGACCGAGAACACTTCATCGATTTTCTGGACGCGATTCGATCTGGGCGGCGTCCCCACGCGGACATCGAACAGGCTCACAAGAGCACGCTGCTTTGCCACCTGGGGAACATCGCGTATCGAACCGCCAGCGTTTTGCAGACGCGCGAAAGTGATGGTCGACCAGTCAATCACGATGCGGCGATGCAGCTGTGGTCACGTGAGTACGCCAAGGGTTGGGAGCCGCAAGTCTGATGGATGCACTTCATACCGTTGAATCACAAACGCCGTCGAGAACCGGCCAAATGAACGGGGGCATGTCGCGACGCTTGGTCCTTGGATTCCTGGTAATCCTCGCGTTCGGCGCTCACGTGATGGCCGAGGATCCCGGCCTTCGGGTGGGGGTGATCGGGCTGGACACCTCTCACTCGATCGCATTTACCAAGGCGCTGAACGCGCGGCCGGCTGATCCCAGGATGCTGGGTTGCCGCGTCGTTGCCGCGTATCCCTACGGCAGTCGCACGATCGAATCCAGCAGCAGCCGGATTCCGACTTACACGCAGCAGATGAAGGAGATGGGAATTGAAATCGTCGACTCGATCGACAGTCTGCTGGACCAGGTCGATCGTGTTTTGCTGGAAACGAACGACGGACAACTGCATCTCGATCAGGCGCTGCAGGTCTTTCGAACGGGCAAGCCGGTCTTCATCGACAAGCCTGCCGGATCACGGCTGGCTGAGGTGGTCGCGATCTATCGTGCCGCAAAGCATTACGATGTCCCGATGTTCTCCAGTTCTTCGTTGCGTTTCAGCGATGGGCCCCAGGAGATTCGATCGGGCAAGGTCGGCAACGTTCTCGGGTGCAACGCCTACAGCCCCGCATCACTGGAACCGACACACACCGATCTGTTCTGGTACGGGATCCACGGCGTCGAGCTTCTGTACACCTGCATGGGTACGGGTTGCCAAACGGTGAGTCACACATCTACCAAGGCGCGCGAAGTCACGGTGGGCATCTGGGCCAACGACCGAGTCGGAACCTTTCACGGGATGCGTGACGGGAAGACCGGTTACGGCGGCACCGTCTTTGGGACCAAGGCGATCGCTCAGATCGGCCGCTACGATGGGTACAAGCC
>JBCCUO010000586.1:0-3523 GCA_039196805.1 Planctomycetota bacterium
CATCGTCTCTGGCGTCCCGCAAGCGCTTTGGTACCACGTTGTTTTGTTGCTGTCGTTTGAATTCGACAAGCCTTTGGAACTGCTCGGCTACAACGTTGTGCCGATCGTTGGCACGCTGGGATTCTTGGCGATCCGTTGGTTTTTGCGGTTCCTTCATCGCAGGTTCAATTGGCCCCCAAGCGTAGTGGCGACAACGCTGGCAGCATTCACGATCTTCCTGGGAGCCGTCTTGATGCAGCTGGATTCGGGGAACAAACAGGCTTGGGCCTTTGTCGCGTTCTTTCCCCTAGCCATCCCCGTCGCATGTCTTGCGTTCGGACCGTCCATCGCCCTGATTTGCTACAGCGTCTTGACGCTGCGACTGATGACGGTCCATCGACTGCTAAGGAGGTTTCAGATTTTGGACCTGTTCGCTTGGGTCACCTGGATTGCCGGATACTTGGCGGCATGCCGCTACGCCATTTGGATGTCTCTGTACCAGTACGAAAAACTCCCCAAAACGCCACCAAGCAATTGCTACGTGGCGACGGCGGCCACACAGGGGCACCCGCGACTCGTCGGTTCCTGCCAGAACTGCAGCGGTTTTCCCGCGAACGACCAACTGCGGACGTTGAAAGCGTTTGAGCTTGCGATTCGGGCCGTCAGCCCGGCATGCCATCGGGTCCTGCGCTCTTGGTACGACCGAGTCGGCCCGCCCGTTGCACGCCGAATCACCAACCCTTGGCTTGCCGACCTCTGTTACGTCTCGCTCAAGCCGGCCGAGTGGATTGCAGCGGCGATGCTGCGACTAGCGTTGGGGAGACGAACCAGATTCATTCGGTCGCTGTATCGTCGATAGTCGAAGACGGCTGCCTGAACGTGTCACTTTGGTCTGAAAGGTGCTTCGCGTAGACCCGCGCGATGTCGGGCATGTAATAGGTCAGCGGCGTCGCGGCGGCTCGATCCATCCATCGCCTTGCGGCCTCCGCGTCTCCTTCGGCATCAGCGATCAGCCCCAGGTAAAGGTAGCCGTACATTGCAGCGGAGTCGCCCGTCGGTGTGCCTCGCATCTGATTGATACGAAACTCGATCGCCTTGGAATCGCCGCCTGGCAGCCGTGCAAGCACCTGCTTCATTGGTGGCCGCGTGTCATTGGGAGCGGGCAGGAGAATCTCGCGTGCCTTATCCAGTCCGTCCGCCTTCGAGGCACAAAGAAAGTGCCAAGCGGCGTTCTCCACGTCGTTCGGATTGACTTGGCGATGCTTTTCAAAGAGCTGTTTGCCCTCCTCGAATCGATCGACGAAGAACAAGGCGATTCCGTACTGCCAAAGATGCGGTTCGGCACTGGGGTCCTTCGCGAGTGCCGCCTCAAAGCTCTTGACCGCCTCTGCGCATTTGCCGCCCCGCAACTGCGCGTCTCCCAAGCTAATCAGTCGCTGCGAGCTCACTGTGTCGCCAGCCGATGCGACGCGTTGCTTCTCTCGAGCAATCACAGCCTGATGTCGTGTTGCGTGATCAATCGACGGTCCGACGGACGGCGGCGGCTCAGCCGGAGCGCAGCCACAAGAAGCAACCAAGGCAAGGATCAGCGGCAAAGTTCGGTATCGATAGGTCATGGAACGAGCTCGTCGGGTGCACATGTCGATGAATGGATTCGACAGGCCGGACGCCGATCTCACGCGGAGGGAGGCCGGCCCCCAAGATAAGAGGTCAGCGACGGTTCTTTTTGCCCGAAGCATCGGTGAAGGGAGGCGATTCGAAGACGACGTTGTCCGAAACTCGTGGATCGCCGGTGGAACGCAGGTAGGTCAACAGCCGCTCCGTCAATCGTGACTCGATCTCCGCTGCTTGGGTTTGCCCTGCCAGATTTTCTAAGCAATGAGGATCCGACTGGACATCGTACAGCTCGATCTTCGGTCGCTTTCCAACTGCGTAGTCGAACGACTCTGGATCTTCCTTTCGGTGGGTCACGATCCAAGCTTTCGTCGGACTGGCATCCAGATCTCCAAATGCAGAGAACGTGTTTTCGGTCAGCAGCTGGCGACCGGGCATCTCCCCTTTCACTCCGTATCCAGGGCCGGTTCCCATCGGCCAACGGCCCGGTTCGAAGTTAATGATCAACAGATGGTCATCTGTTCGAATCGCTCGCTGGGGGTACGGCTTGTATCCGGTCCTGGCCGCCGCAACATGTCGCTCGCGGCCCGTGAACACCGCGTCGCGTGACGAATCGACTTGTCCCTGCTGATCGCTCGTCAACAAAGGCATCAAAGACCGGGCAATCATCTGATCGGGCACGGTGACCCCGGCTGCTTCCAGGAATGTCGGTGCCAAGTCGGGAAGCGATACAAAGTCGTCGACAACGCGCCCATTCGCTTTGATCCCGGCCGGCCAGCGTATCGCCAGCGGAACCTGCGTCCCAAAGTCGTACAAGTTGCATTTGCCTCGACTGACGCCGGGGAAACCATGGTCGCCACTGACAACAAGGATCGTGTTGTCTGCCACGCCGACCCGTTTAAGCTCCTCCATCAGAACGCCAAGCGAAGCGTCGAATGCCTGAGCTTCGCCCAAGTAATCCGCGACGTCCTGGCGGACGATCTCGACATCGGGAAGATAGGGTGGCAACTTGCCCGCAAGCGAATCGGGATCGATGCCCCAAAGCGCTTTGCCGCTACCCGCAGTCCACTTGCGATGACAGTTGGTGGGGCCGAACCAGTAGCAAAACGGCTTGTGCCCATCGACCTTCGCATCGCCATCGGCATCCAGGAACGAGCGAATGTTCTGGCGTACTTCATCCAGCAAGGCTGCCATGCCGGCATTCGGATCGGCGTGACGCGAGGCCGTCTGTGAAAACGCGTTGAACTTACGACCGTACTGATTGAAAGCGGCTCGGTCGCCCCCGTGGGGCGCGTCTCGTGGTGTGCCGGGACTCCACACCTTGTACGTGTGCCCGATTCGGTACCCATCCTCTTCCAGCAGCAACGGATACGCCGGGTTGGAAAAGTCCCATACCGCACCCTGCAAGATCGACGCGCGGCCACACCGCCAAAATGGCTGACCCGAAAGCAGCGAACTGCGGCATGGCGTGCAGGACGGTGCGCTGACGAAGGCACGAGTGAACAAGACGCCTTGGTCTGCGATCTCATCAAAATTCGGCGTTGAGACAACGTCGTTGATACCGCCGGCCTGCAACCTCGCGTAGACGCTAGCGTGCTTGCCCCAATCATCGGCGAAGGCCATCACGACATGAGGTCGCCCTTGCTGCGCCAAACCAATGGTAGCCGCGCACATCACAAGGGTAGCGGCCAGCAGGGCACGCGGTGGTGCGGCAAGTCGACGGACCATGGATCACCAAATTCAGTTGGGACGGAAAGAGCAAACAGTTGCAGATCCGGAGCGAATGCCCCGGGCCGCACACGACTATCCGAGTCCGTGTGGCAACACCGCAACGTGCCAAGACTATAGCGTAAGGAACGCTCCGTCGATCGCTTGAAACGCGACATTCAAGTGCTGAGACGAAATGAACAACCGACATCAGCCGCAACGC
>JBCCUO010000587.1:0-3522 GCA_039196805.1 Planctomycetota bacterium
AGGTGTGCCTGCAGATCATTGAAGAATGAGCGAATGTCAACGTGTGGTCCGGAACGCAAAGCGTTGGTCTACATCCGTACTCATGATACCAAGTGGTGCTGTCCACTAGCTTGGCAATGACCATGGCTTGCGGTACTCGTAGTGCAGCAGCTCGTTCGCTTCCTCATCTCCGACGAACCGTTCCGCTTTAGCATCCCATTCCAATCGCCTGCCGACGGCAAACGAGATGTTCGCCAGGTGGCAGAATGTGGTGCTGCGATGCCCGACTTCCACGTCAGCGTGCGGTTGGTCGCGGGTTGTCATGCAATCCAGAAAGTTGCGGGCGTGGGCCGTTGTCAAACGGTGGTTGCTCCACGACTCTTGCTTTTTCTCGGGCTTGCTGCGTGGCAGTTTTTTATCTTGAAACTGTCCACTGCGTTCGGGCAGGACTTCATACGCGCTGGAGGAGATGTAGGCCGTACCCTGGGTTCCGCGAAGTTCGATCTCGCCGGTTGGTAGCATCGGATTGCTACTGGTTTCGTACTGGCCGAACATCGCCAAACGGCCAGACTTGAACTGAAATGCCACCTCCATGGTGTCAGGGATCGTGCGATCGTCATCGACGGCAAAGACGCCGCCCATCGCACACACGCTATTGGGTGCCTCTTCACCAACACACCAACGGATTGCATCCAGGTAGTGGACGCCCCAGTTCCCCATTTGTGAGCTGTAATCCTGCCACCAACGAAACTTGTAAGGTGCGATGTTGTCTTGATAGGGTCGCTCGGCCCTCGGCCCCAGCCACATGTCCCAGTTCAGATGATCGGGTGGTGGCGTTGTGGGCGAGTGTCCGATCCCGACGGGCGCCATGTTGCTGGTGCGATAGGCCCTGGCCAGGCAGACCTTGCCCAACATGCCGTCTTGAATGCGATGGCTCAGTTCGTGATACAGCGGACTGCTGCGACGGTGCGTCCCCACCTGAACGACTCGGCCGTACTTGCGCGCCGCGTTGACCATTGACCGGCCCTCCACGATTGTGACCGAGAGTGGCTTCTCCACGTAGACATCCTTCCCCGCTGCGCAGGCCAGGTTGGATTGAATCGCGTGCCAATGGTCCGGCGTGGCAATGCAGACCGCATCGATGGCAGAATTGTCCAGGACTCTACGGAAGTCGTCCGTCGTGGACACGTCACCGTCCACCAATCCCGCCGACTTCTCCATGGCCTGGGAATCGACATCGCACAACACGCTGGCCTGGCAATCGTCGTGCTCGGCGAAGGCGGCCATCAGCTGTCGCCCCCGGTTCGCAACGCCGATGAAACCGATCTGAACACGGTCGTTGGAGCCGGCGGCACGAGCGGACGCAGCAGCCGTGGATGCCGCCAGAACAAAGGTCTTGGCGGATTTCGTTTGAAAATCACGACGTGAGAGGGCCGGAATCATGGGCGCACCTGGTGGGAGACGGCGGGGCAAGTTGGCGGGAACCGTCCCAGGATACACGACCGGCGGGCCAGCAGCGGATCACTCCACCGTGTGCACCAATACGACGTTGTGAGCCTTCTCCATGACGCCCGTTCCGGTCACGAAGACAATATGGTCGCCGCGCTGAATCAATTCGTTCTCTTCGGCCCACTTGCAGATCGTTTCGATCAAGAGCGTAGAATCGTCGATCCGGTCGAACGGGATCGGCTTGATCCCCCAGAACAAATTCATTCGCCGGAGAGTCTCCGGATTCTCGCTGACGGCCAACGTGGGAATCAGGCTCCGCGTGTTACTCTTCACCCAAGCCGTGCCACCGCTGCGGGTCGCGATCACGATCAGCTTGGCACCGATCGACTCGGCAACTTCGGTGGCCGAATGCGTCACCGCCGATGTCACTTCGTGCACGCGGTTGGTCGGTTGGACGCAGGAGGATTGATACTGCAAGAGTTCCCGTTCGGCTGAACTCATAATCCGGCTCATCATCTCGACCGCCTCAACGGGATAGTCCCCGATCGCCGTCTCGCCGCTCAGCATGCAAGCGTCCGTGCCGTCCAGCATCGCGTTGGCAACGTCGGTCGCCTCGGCACGTGTCGGCCGACGGCTATGGTGCATCGAGTCAAGCATCTGCGTTGCCACGATCACTGGCTTCATCTTCTCTTTGCACACCCGGATGATTCGCTTTTGAGCGACGGGCGTTTCGGCAACGTCGATTTCAACACCCAAGTCTCCGCGGGCGACCATGATTCCATCGGCGACGTCAACGATGTTTTCCAAGTCGTCCAGCGCATCCGGCTTTTCGATCTTGGCGATCACTAGCGCTGACGACTCATAGGTGGACATCAAGTCCTTTAACGATCGCACGTCGCTTGCCGATCGAACAAACGACAAACTGACAAAGTCGACCCCGTTCTGAGCACCCCAGACTGCGTTGTCGATGTCAGCTGGCAGCATGGCCGAAACCGAAAGTCCTACACCGGGCAGATTGATCCCTTGTCGGCTGCGGAGTTCCCCTCCGGCCGTCACTCGGCAAACAGCTGCCTCTTCGGTCACACGCTGGACCTTGAGCGCGATCGTGCCGTCCGCCAATAGCACGCGATTGCCCTCGGCCAACTCATCCACAAGATGCTTGTAACTGCTGGTCAACTGCATCGCGGAGGAACTCACGTCTCCGCGAACGAACATGACTTCTTGGCCAGGATCCAGTTGCAAAGGATCCTCCAACAATTGCCCCACCCGAATCTTCGGTCCCGCCAGATCAAGCAGCACACCCACTGAGAACCCACACTTTTCGGACGCGGCCCGTATATTGACCAGCGTTTGTTCGTGCTCGGCGCGAGTGCCGTGGGCGCTGTTGATCCGAAACACATCTACGCCCGCCTCGATCAGCTCGGCCAGTCGCTCAACCGTCTGGCAGGCCGGCCCCACCGTAGCGACGATTTTGGTTCGAGATTCATTCACGCGTGGACGAGTCATCGGATTCCTTGGCTGGATGGGGCCAGGAGTGTAGCCGGAACGGACGAGGGTGTTCCAGTAGCTCGACCGGTTCGCCCAGCCGGCTGCGTTTTGACCCACTGCATCCAGCCGCCGTCCGTTGTGGACTAGACTGCTGCGACTCTCAACCTCTGCTCGTCCTTTGCTTCCATTGAGAACTTCGGTTCCTTTCACCAGCCGAACGTCGAAAATCGCCATTCCCCGATGCTAGCTTCCTCGAAACCACAAGTAGCGGTGATCACCGGCGCGTCGGCGGGGTTGGGGTTTCGCATTGCGGCTGCATTCCTGGAGTGTGGCTATGCGATTGCGATCGTTGGACGCGATGCGACGCGTCTAGAAGCAGCCAAACAGCAATCGCAAGACCAGTACGAAACGTCTGGCATCGACACGGCAGGCCGCATTGAAGCATACGTTGCCGATGTCAGTCGCCTGCAGGATGTTCATTCCGTCTTCGCGGGGGTGCAGCAAGACTTGCACCGATTGGACGTGCTGGTCAATTGCGTCGGCCAGAGTGATCGAGGACTTGTGAAGGACTTGACCGCCGATCGTCTCGAAGAACTGTTGGATCAG
>JBCCUO010000588.1:0-3519 GCA_039196805.1 Planctomycetota bacterium
ACCAGCGTTTCCGGCACGCGCGTCGAGTCGTCGTCGAGAAAGGCTTGCAGACATTCCCTGGAAGCACCGTTAGTCGAGTCATCCAATAGCGGTGCCAGCAACAGATTTGCCGTCAACGACTCAAAGCGATCTTTAGACCGACAACGCTTTTGCAACTCCCTCTCATACAGCGACTTCAGCTCCTGATCACGACCGGCAACGGCCACTAGCTTCTGGACGAAACCCACGACCTCGCCGCCGTTCTGATAGCTTCCGCTGGTGAGCAGAGGGTTCGAAGCGTCGTAAAAACTGTCGCCGCCGATCAACTGGGCAAGGACCGAGGGTGCGGACTTGAGTCGCGTCAGCGTGGCCGCGTCGATTCGACACAGAATGCGGGGCAACAGAGATCTATCGGCCGTCGTGAGCACGCGGTCGAGGAACCGGTCGCGATCACCTTTTGCTACCTTCGGATTCAAGGAGGAGACCAAAAACTCGGTGGCAGGAATCGGGATATGACGGTAGTCAAGCTTCGCCAACCGACCGTAAGAGGACGCGTCCAGCAGCTTGGACCGAGAGGCCCGCATCAGGCTGTAGAGCGTGTCCTGCCTGATCGTTTGCGGTTGAGTCTCCAATGCCGACAGCAGTAGGTCGCGCGCAGTTGAATAGTTTCCTGCGGCGGCAGTGGCTTGAATCTGTTGCTCGATGCTCTTGCGGAGACTGGAGGCCGACTTGGCCAGCTTCTTCTCGACCAGGGCCGCCTTTTTCCGATCGCCCAATGCCCGGTACAGATATGCCAGTTGCTGCTGGGCCGACTTCACATTGGGGGACGAGGCCGCACGGGTTTCAATCTCTCGGACCAGACCGTCCAGTCGTCCGGCCCTCCTCAGCAGGCCCACCGCGGTCGCCCGGTAGCTGCCGCGTTGGTCGGTACTCTTTGTGCATCGTTGGTACGCCAAGTACGCGACCTCACCTGCTTCCAGCTTTTTGCCTAGATCCAGATATTGCCTAGCCATCTGCAAAAGTTGACTGGGCGTTTGGCCGCCCCTGCTTCGCGAGCGATTCAGCAGTGCTGCCGCTTCTTCGTTCATCCCCAGTCCGACGAACGTCTCTGCCAGTGCGTGCCCTTCCTGTGCCGTCAACTTCATGCCAAACAGCCGACGAGCGGCCAACTTCGCGCGGTCGATGTCGTTGATCGATGTGGCAACGTCGATCGCCAACATCTCGCGCAGCTTGAGCAACTCAACGTCGTTGATCTCCATCTCGTCCAACATCTGCAACGCCTCCACCGATCGCTGCGACATGGCGGTCATCCAAGCCAGTTCGACCTTCAGGTCAGGCTGATCGGGAAAGTCGTTGGTCAAGCTACGGAGCTGCGAGATCGCGGCTTCGCGATTGTCGCGGGACTCGGCCAAGATCGCGGCTAGCAGGCGACGTTTCATCAACTCGATTGACGCCAGCGGATGATCAGGTTCGAACCGTCCCTCTTGATGGATCAGTCGATGGCCAATCACCAGCCATGTGGGTGAACTTAACGAGCCACCCACCGCCACGGACAGCGACTGCAGCATGGCTTGGGCGTTCGCGCGGACTTGTGTTTGGCTAGGGCTGGCAACCGAGTAGCCTCCCGAGAGCGCGTACCGGATCGCTCCGACCTGCCGAGCCGGCTTGGCTGGCAACAGACTCTGGCGTTTAGTGGCAACCGCCACACTGATGTCGACCCACTGGTACTGCGCGTCTCGATCCAACAGCTGCGACGAAGGAGAGAGTTGTGCGAACTTATCGATCGTGGAAGTGTCCGCATCGATGACCCAGTCTGCGACGTTCTGGTGCAGATGGTTGATCCAGTGCCAGACCCGCTTGGCGTCCCGGATGAAGGTGACAAAACCAATGACCTGACCCGCATCCGACAACGACTTGGGCTCAAACTCGCACCGGTCACGCAGTTGCTGAGCCTGGTCGCTACGCCCAGCGTGCACCAGTTCCTGGTAGATCATCCAATGAAAGGTCGCATTCGGTCCAGCCGTCGCAGATCGATTCGATCGACGCCAAAGCAGATCCAGTTGCTGGTCGGAAAGCGGCGCCGGACGCTCAGTAGCCGTGCCAAGCTCGGGGGACCGACTAACCAGCCGGTCAAACAGCATTCCATCCGAGTGTTCAGTGTCAACCTCAGCGATGCGCCAGAGGATCCGATCGAGATGCCGAGATTTGGGCTCGGCGCTGGGAGACGACCCGAACGTGAAAAAGGGGTAAGCGTACGTAGTCCTGGCCAAGCGTGCTTTCAGAGATCGTACCAGATACGCGCTCCACAACGCGTCAACGTCACGCTCCTGCATTAGCAAATTCACGTCAGCCCGGTCACGTATGAGTTGCTCAAGTTGGCCTTGGCTCTCAGCGATCAATGCTTCCGTGGCCTCCAGCAGCCAGCGCGCATCGCCGTAACGATCGACACGAAAAAGCTGTCGCGAGTACTGAGTCAAGCCAAAACCATGACGCGTCGGTTGACCCAGGAAGCTGACGCTTGAGATCAGTTGATCGATAACCACCTTCGTCGCCCGTCGTGGCATCGCAGTGGTTGACGGACTGGCAAGCGTATTGGACGGTCCAGAACCAGCACCCGTAAAACGACTTTGGATCCGAGACTCTCCCGGTGGGGCGACGTCATCGTTCAACTTCAACTGGCGAATCCGTGTGACCCACTCCGTCGCCTCATCCAGTCGGTTTTCAATGGCAAGCAGCGTGGCTAATCGGAGCTTGATGCCCCACATCTCATCTCGTTGCTTGATTGCTTCTTCGCAGAGCTGGATCGCGACATCGTAGTCTCCTTCTCCGATGACTCGGTCGATCAACTGAGTGACGTCGGAGCGCGTGGTCGCATCACGGATCAGCCGTGTCATTTCCTGGACGTAGTCGACTGTGCCGGTGAACAACGACAGCGACATCAGCTTGCTGCGATTCTCTGGAGTGTCCGATAACTCCACGACCTGCTTCTGATAGCCAATCGCGGCGTCATAGTCGCCGCTCAACTCCGAGAGCGATACCAGTTCCAGCAACAAGTGGGTGTCGCGGGGACGGTATGCCAGAGCTCCGGCAAGCAACTTGGCGGCAGCACGGAGGTTGCCGTTGCTGCGATGAACCTGAGCGACCAGTAAAGCACGCGATCGGTCGTCTCTGCTGAGATCCTCCCTGTCATTGACCCTCCGAACCAGCGTTTGTACTTCGCCGCGTCGCTGATAAAGACGAGTGATTTCGGGGATCAAGTCCAATCGTGCGTCCAGCGAGGTTTCCGATGTGAACGCTTGCCAATACAGTTCGATCGCTTCGTCGGTGCGGAATCGGTCCGCCAACGATCGAGCCAAATGCTGGCGCGTCGCATTGTCACGCGGCGCGCGGCGCATGGCTTGGCGAAGTGAATCGATGCCCTGGTCGTCGCGGCCCGCCCGAAAGCACCACTCCGCATAGTCACGGTACGGTTCAGGACTGGATGCATTCTGCTCGATCAGTTGCCTGCCAACGGACAAGGCCCTTTCCACCTCCCCCAGG
>JBCCUO010000589.1:0-3519 GCA_039196805.1 Planctomycetota bacterium
AGAAGACGACTTCATCAGTCGTTTGGCACGCGGGGTCACCGTCGTAGGCGGCCTGCACGTCGGTCGCCAGCGTACGACGCAGCTCAGGGATTCGCTGCAGGAACTCGATCGCCATCGCCTGGCCCTTGGCTTCGTAGTCGATCTCGCTCTCGCAATCGGTCTGTCGATTTTGCACCCGATCCTCGTGTCGGAGTGCGCGTGCGATCTGAGTCGTCAACTGATCGTGAAGAGAATCGATCAGACTGCCAACGTGGTAGCGAATGTTGCCCTGATGCAGTCCCACCTTCCGGCGATACCCGGGATACAGAACGTCTTTCAAGTCCTGCAGGATCTCAACCACAGCCGTGTAACTCGGCAGTGGGCAGTGCCCCAGGTGGTTGATCGCGTCATCGGGCGTGTACGTGCCCACGATCCGCTCAGTCAACTCGGGCAATCGTTCTTTGAGTCGGAAGTCAGAAGCCACGATCGATCTCGTCCACAGGAGAGCTTGAAACGAACGACGTCATCTCATCATGACCCATCTTACGCTAGCGTGTTCACGTTGCCGCCAAACCACGAACCCTCAGCCCGAAGCGCCAGCTCTCAGCCCGAAGCGCCAGCGAGAGGGCCCCCCAACTTCGCGAGCAATCGACCGCGAGGCGATCCCGTGCGTTAGCCGTGGTGAACAGCACGGCGGCACCCGGTCGTTGGCGCTTCCCTCTGATAAAACTTCGTCCCTGAGGCTTCGGTGACGCGGCGTTGGCCTACAATCCTGCAGCTAGCGTCCAATCGATGGCGGGTTATCCATCAGGAAATCCCGCGGGCCACGGTGCGTGTAGTAAGGGTAGGCGACCTGTCCGGTCGGCGGTCCGGGCTGGAAGGGCACGCTCTCCATCGACGCGGCGGCGCGGTGACCCAGCAGACCGGGCTGAAGGTGGGAGCTGTAGTCCAAGCCACCCTGCTGCCAGCCGAGCGAACCCGCCACGCAGCCGGTTCGGCAGCCGTTGCACGTTCCGCAGCTTCCGCACGACTTTCCGGACAGCTTGCCCAGCAGCCCGCCGCTGGAACATTCTCCACAGGAACCACTCGAACAGTCTCCAGTGGAGCAGCCGCCGCGGGTCTGGTGGTGCAGGCAGCCGGTCATTGTGGTCAGCGTCGCGACCAACGATGCGATCATAAGCCAACGATTCATCGCTGAAATCCTTTTCGTTCCGGCCGGGCAGACACCCAGGGGGCTCAGTGCGGCCAAATCCAGTTGGGTCCATTTCGTCAGCAGCCAACGGTTCGGCCGCGTCACGAGTTGTGTCGACCGTCGCAAGCGGGGAAACACACACAATCCGCCCGACCCGACCGATGAGAAGGAAATCTCAGCGACACGAAGCCCCTGTTTTACCCATTTTTCCAGAAATCCAATGTCCAGGGATCGTCGACCGACCACTCCGTGTCCCAAGCCACGTCAGCCACCCAATTGGTGGCGGACGCCACGAAGGCTTTCGACAGCGCCACCAATCATCGTCACGCCAGCCGCTGAGGGCCGAAACTCTCCGCGAGTTCCGCTACGATTTCGGCCAAGCAGCCGCGTAGCGATCGAGCCTGGCCTTCGGAGAAGGCTGGCTACAAAGTCGACAGACCTCTCCGAGGTCCCGAGCCGCGTCAACCGCGTCGCAAGTCGACCCGGCCAAACCGTCGCGAGTTCCGCTACGATTTCGGCGCAACTCCGACCCGGCGTAGCGAATGAGTCGGGCGATTGCACCCGGGGCGCGCATCCCCACGCCCAGCTGGCTTACCCGCCAACCAGGTCCGATCAGACCGAATCTGACGGTCTTTTGGGTTCCGGACTGGAACTTGGCTGGGGCTGGCGCGTCAGACTTCCCGCGTTTCGTTGACACTAGAAGGGGTGTAACTAGAATCGCACTCGCTGCTTTCCCAGGCGATCCAGGCTACCTACGTTGACTAATCTTCAGTTTGGGATCGCACCGCATGCGTCAGCGTATTTGATGCTCCCTTTTCCTTCCCCGGCGCCCCGGCACCTCGGCGGCTTCTTGACTCCAGCCGCTCAGCCGTTTGGTAGAGACTCTCAATGCTCAAACGAAGTGAATTGAACTCGCGATCCCAGTCCTCCGCCGCTGATCGCAAGACGCGTGCGAAGAAGAATCGCTTGCGAAGCCGTCTTCAATCCCGCCGGTTGCAGATGGAAGGACTTGAGGCAAGGCAGCTGTTGGCCGCCGAAGTCGTCGACATCCCCGTGGTCGATCCGGCCCTGTTTGCTGCTCAGGCACCTCGCAATATCGGCGACGTACCCGCCTTCGATGTCAGCGAGGGTGAAGCAGCGAATGAGACGGGCGTCAACGACACTTTTTTGACCGCAACCTTCTTGCCACTTGGCACTGGCCCTGGTCAACAGGACACCATTGATATTACCGGGGCCATGCCGGTCACGACGGATCCGATTCGCGGAAACACGGTCACCGACGTCGACACATTTGCGTTCGACTTACGTGCCGGAGACATTCTCGACGTCTCCGTTCTGGGCGCTGCCGGGAACCTAACTGTCAGCTACGGGGATGGCAGCTTCTGGTTTGGATCAGATAGTCAGCAGAACGTCGTCTTGCCAAGTAATTCTCCGCTCACATCGACCGGCAACGCCAATGCTTCGCAGGTAATTCCCGAAGACGGACGATACTACTTAACGCTCGCCCCAAGCAGTACCCAAGCCACCTACACAGCTGGACTACGGGTTTACCGTCCGGTCGCAGAGAGCTTGCCGGTAGGGGCACAGCAGTATCTCTATCTTGACCTTGATGGTGGGTTCTATCCCACGTCGTTGTTCCCTGGTGCACTCCCTCAGGGCATCGTCCGCGTGACTGGGCTGCCAAACTCATTGCCTGCCTTGGGGATTCAGGCTGATGACGACCAGGCTCTCGACGATCTGATTACGCAGTTGGTCGAAGAAGTCGAACGCAACTACGCGACGGTAACGGTCGACGGCGGCAACGGCAACTACAACGAATCAGGCGTTGCGGGTGAATACGGGATCACGGTGTTGAATAGCCGTGACCATGCGGATCCCGGTTTCGATAACCCCCTGGTCACTCGAATCATCGTTGCGACGCAAGTTGAGACTGGGTTTGGCACAGGACTGTTAGGGATCGCGCAGTCAGTTGATATCGGAAACTTCGACATGGGCGAGAATGCACTTGTCCTCGTTGATGACGTCCTTGCCGCGGCGACAGCGTTCCCGATTGCGCCGACGTCCAGCCAGCTTGACGCCGTTGCTCGACGCATGGCGACGACCATTTCACACGAGGCTGCTCACACCTTCGGTCTTCGGCACACAAACGGCGACAACTTCGTTGGTAACATCATTGACGAGGGTCCTGGGATCAACACAAACTTCTTCCGATTGGGGGTAGGTCCTGACGGAATCTTTGGCACCGTCGACGATACCGAGATCGGGTTCCCAACCGACCAGTTCAGTCTGAACGAGGGTTTGTTTGGGTTTTCACGTACAGCAGAGTCTCTTGCCTGGGGCCTAGCGAC
>JBCCUO010000590.1:0-3515 GCA_039196805.1 Planctomycetota bacterium
CATAGCGGGTCCGATCAACGCGATTGACGATGCCGGTATCCAGATCGCACTCGCGAAGACTCTTCGACAGCACGGTTATCTCGCGTCCGTAGCGGTCAATCGAGATGGGCGACGATAGGGAGCGCTGCGTCTCCGTGGCCTCGAATCTCTCAGCACGCAACACCGCGGAAATGGATCGACGTTGATGATGCAGTCGGTACGCGGAATCAAGCATCCGCATCGCCCGCGCCACTTCACGATGCGACTGATCCGCGGGGATCTCTTGGTACGTTGCAAAGCCTTTGCCGCTGATTGACTGCATGGCTTGGGCAAACAGACTAAGGTCGGCGGCAAATCGTGTGTCGGGCTGAGCTCGGCCGCGATGTCTTTGTTCTGCCCGAGTTGTCAGATGAATCAGTTGGTCTCTGATTGTCTGGTAGCGCTGAGCGAACCACTCTTTGATCGCCTGGTTGGATCGCGCCGCGCCCGAATCACCATCGGAGTCTGACTCGATCGCATCCTGCCAACGTTTCCCGATTTCTCTCAGTCGGCGGACATCGTCACCGCGTCGATTGACCTGAGAAGCCAGTGATTCGAATGCCGGAGGATAGCTTTGGTAGACCCGGTGATCTTGCAGCCCGTAACGCTGTTGGCCAACCAATCCATCTTCTAGCGAGGACAACACCTGAATCAGCGGACCTGCTTCACGAGATCGCTTGCTGACTTCGGTCAACTGGTTTTGCCATCGAGTGGAAAACTGACGCCATCCATCGAGCGACTGGGCCGTCGTGCCCGCGACGGAGTCGTCGAACTGAGCGATCAGTGCGTCCATCGATCGCATTTGGGCGATCGTCAGTGCCAAGTTGGTTTGTCGTCGAGCTTCGGGAAGAACCGGAATCTGACTCTTCAGCCTCGTCAAGTTAGATCGAAGGGAAACGGCATCGGTAATCAAGCCGGCAAACAACTGTGTCGACACCACCGCTCGTGTGAACCGGCTTAACTCTTCCGTCTGGGCGCGAATCGACTTCAGCTCTCCGACCAATCCGCGTCGCTCAGAACCAGCGGTTGAACTGGGGATCGCCAACGCGGCTTCCACCAAGCGACTTGCATCTCCCTGAACGCGAACGAGATCGGCAGCGATTTGGTCAATCGTCTGCGCCATCATCTCCAGTTCATCCGCCAGTCTCACGTCACGTTCGCTAGCCAATAATTCGGACAGTGAACTCAGCAAGGACTCTATTTCGTCAGCCAGCGAATTGGACACGGCCACCATTTGATCCAACTGGCCGTGATCGATCGCGTCGACCCGCCGATCGCTCAGTCGAGTGATCGTCGACTCCACATTCTCGCGACAACGGTCCAGCCAAGAACGAATCGTGTCACCAACCAATCGAATCGACTGTAGCTTCTGATGCCGATCGACTTGGAAGCCGTCATCTGCGATCAAGACCTCGACGACACGCGACGTGCCCTTTTGACCCTTGCGGTCAACTGCAACCAACCTGGTCCTCAATAGGTCGCCACGCTGTAGTCGCGTCTCTGCTTGCTTGGATCCGTTCAGGTGCAGCAAATCCCACTTCCACGTGTGCTGGACCGGGCTTTCCGACGAAGGCAGTCGCATCGCAGTGGGCTGCCAATTTCGCTGGCCGGGCAGTTGATACTCATGGATCACTTGGTCGATCGGCAGGTCGTCCCGCACGGTGGCGGCCAACGGCAAGACATCCAGCGGCGACGCAATCGTCTGATTCGGTACGCTGTCGTCCCATTGAGCGCTCGGCGACGCGTCGGTTCGGGGTGTGATCGTGAACAAGGGTGCAAAAGGGTTGTTCAACCCCGACTCAATACTGGTCGCATCGACCTGATACTGGGCGGGAAGGCTGACCGGGATGGCGGCTTGAAAACTGCGGCTGGATTGATCGACTGCTTGCAACGTCACTTCGATCTGCGTGCTAGCGTACCGAAGAATGGCTGATTCAACCGGCTGGTCGAATGTGAAGGTCATCACAGCGTTCGTACCCACCAGGGCGTCGATGTCACCATGATCAACGTGCTGCGATTCGTCCGGCAGTTGCGTGTACTTGGGAAACACAAGCTTTCGGTGCATCTCAGCTATGCGTGGACGTGGCAGTGGTGTCAGCGTGTGCCAAAGCGTGGCTCCATCTCCCCCCACGACTCGATAGTCGATCGATTCGCTGCCGACGGGAAGCGTCACGGCAAAAATCGATTGCGACGTCGGCTGGGAAGGTTCTTGGTCATCAACGGGGTGAGTCGCAGTTTCGGCTGAAGGTGAGCCAATGCGCTCGCGACGGCTCATCGGCAAGGATCCACTTTGCGTTGCGGTTGTCCAATCGACTCGCGCGCGTTCGTCCAATCGGCCGGACATCTTGACGATCACCGCAACCGCGTCTCCGCTTGCCACGTACGTGGAAGCGGGGGTAGGCGACAGAATCTCCAGCTGGGTCAGTGACACACGTTGAATTGGAGCCGCGGGCATCACGGCTCTCGCGAAACGACGACCAAACTGCAAGCCCGGCATGGCGGTCAGCAGCACAAAGGTTGCCACAACGACCAGCGTGGAAATCGCTGAGTACTTGACCAAGCCCCAAGGCAAGAGTGACGTCGCTTGTAATGATCCAATCCGCTGGCCGACTCGGCGCTGCAAGTTGTCGCGAAACGCTTGCGACCCGTTCGCCAAGTCGGGGTCCGCCAGTTCAACCGCAGAGACCAAGTGCTCACGCAGTCGTGGTTCGGTGGACTCAATCTGTCGCGCCAACAGGGCGGGAGGCACCGGCATCAGTCGACTTGCCACACTCAACCAAAACGTGATGGCGGTCGTTGCGTAGACCGTCACTGTCAGCAACCACCGCATCGGCAACGACAGAATCACTGCAAAATCGGCCACGACAACGGCCAACACGCCGATGGCGAACACAATCAACGTCAACGACATGCCTTTGACACATCGCAAGAGTCGCTGTCGACGTTCGAACGCTGTCAACACCTGGTCGGTCGACGGGTCCAGGTTGGACCGGTAGTCGATCGCCGTTGCCGGTTCAGCCGTTATGCTTGCCATGATCGACTCCTATTCATCAAACCAGCCCCACGCGTTTGCGGACCCACCATTCGATGGCCAACAGCACGATGATTGGCCAGAACCACAGGTACGACTGCCAAAGCAGAAAATCAGACTCGACGACGCGACCGCTGGACAATGGCTCGAGTGCCTCGAAGACGGACTCCGCGTCGGCCTCGTCGGCGAAAACACCGTTCCCCGCGGCAGTGATTTGAGTCAGCCGATCACGATCCATGCGGATGCGACTGTTTTCATTGGGTTGAGGGGGAACCACCCAGAACGGAGTCGTCGCCTGCAGCGCCGATTCATCGAATCCACTGGCGCGGATGCGAACGTCATACTTGCCAACCGGCAATTCACCAGCCGTCCCTTCGTAGGTTCCTCGTGCGGCGTTGCGGAGAGTCATCGGAATGCTGGCCACGATTACACCCTCGTTCATGATCAAGGCATCGACCGTCGCGTC